>JACMMG010000032.1 GCA_014379165.1 Candidatus Parcubacteria bacterium | reverse complement strand
GCCTCTCGCGCGGCGGCCTGCCCCCTATCACGGGCAACTGGAAGCGCCGTCGGTAGTATAGCGATATATCGCTATATACGGTCTTTACTTTTTTCAATTCTATTAATCACTGTTTCCGACCAGAGCTTGGATTCTTTCTTGCATCGGCGGCACCACTTAGTCTAGTCAGTTAGACTCAGTGGTGCACTTGATACTTTTTATTTTCCAAGCAGAGCTTGGATTCTTTCTTGCATCGGCGGCCCCATCGTACCTAACAGACTAGAGTCGATGGTGCACTTGATACTTTTTATTTTCCAAGCAAAGCTTGGATTCTTTCTTGCATCGGCGGGTGGGTTAAGAACAATTTTGAAATCGCACTTGCTGCGGCACGTGGCCCAAATGGATTTGAAATATACAAATGTGCAGTCGCATTATTTGCCCGTCGCATAGGTTGCGAATAGCTTCCTATTTTACGTAAGGCGCTTGCCAAGCCTTCCGGGTAACGGGTCAAAAGTGCGCCAGAGGCATCAGCTAAAAACTCGCGTTTGCGGGAAATTGCAAGCTGTAAAAGCATCGCAACAATAGGCGCAAGCACTATAAGTGCTACCGCAAGCACGGCAATAATCGGATTTCCCCTATTATCCCGATTGCCACCAAACAGAGATGCTCGTAAAAAGAAATCGGAAATAAGGGTTACAAACCCAACAAGCACAACTGCAACGGTTGAAACCAGCATGTCGCGGTTCCCGATGTGCGAAAGCTCGTGAGCAATGACACCTTCAAGTTCACTACGATCAAGCATACTCAGAAGGCCAGTTGTCACCGCTACAACCGCATGTTCAGCATTCCTGCCTGTTGCGAAAGCGTTTGGTGCCGCCTCGTCAATTATGAAAATCTTTGGTTTTGGAAGCCCAGCTGTTATCGCTAAATTTTCTACAATATTATGAAGTTCTGGGTATTGTGCATCTTGCGCAACCCGCGCTCCTGACATCGCAATAACTAGCTTGTCAGAATACCAATAGCTTCCTACGTTTATGATCACAGCAAAGAGGACTGCGAACACAAGTATTGCAGGGTCATTGAAGTACCACGAGACAGCCCAGCCAATAGCTACGACGACAGCAAGAAAAACACCCATCAAGACCCACGTCTTGGCGATATTTTGATCTTTATGAGTGTAGAGAGTCGCCATGGACAAATATTGCTCAATCTATAATCTCCTATAGACGCGCCAGGAGGCTGATTATTTCATGAAACTCCGTCCCCTGCACGTCCTTAAGAAACTAGGAGAATTTGACCTTAACCGGTTCACGGGCTGCCGCTTCGTCGGCATCGAGCTCGAAGAACTCTTTTGGCTCGAAGCGGAACATTCCTGCAATTATGTTGCTTGGGAATACCTGCACTGCCGTATTAAGGTCGCGAACGTTGCCGTTGTAGAAGCGACGAGCAGCCTGAATTTTATTTTCGGTGTCGGAAAGCTCGCGTTGAAGCTCAAGAAAGTTTTGGTTAGCTTTGAGGTCCGGATACGCTTCGGCGATAGCAAAAATGCCTCCGAGAGCTTGGGTGAGCATATTTTCCGCCTTTCCTTTTTCTGCAATGCCACCAGCGTTCATCGCACGAGCTCGCGCGGTCGTGACACTTTCAAAGGCATCTTTTTCATGCGTAGCATAGCCTTTAACCGTTTCCACCAAGTTCGGAATGAGGTCGTAGCGACGCTTAAGCTGCACGTCGATGTCAGACCATGCTTCTTTTGTACGTTGAATGAGAGCAACAAAGCGATTATACGCAAAGACTGCCCACAAGCCCACGAGCACTATTGCTCCAAGCACTATGTAGAGGATTGTCATACTCTTAGTATAGCATTTTTAGTAGTCCATGTCGTCCATACCGCCACCCATGCCCCCAGGCATTGCAGGGCCTCCTTTTTCGTCTTTTGGCTCATCGGCAATAGCGGCCTCAGTTGTAAGAAGTATTGCGGCCGCAGATGCTGCGCGCTCAAGTCCCGTTCGAGTAACTTTTACCGGATCGATAATACCCGCTAGAATCATGTCTGCAACAACTTCATTTTTTAGCGCGTCATAACCGGCATTCCCTTTGCCTTCGCGTACCTTTTCAACAATTACGCCGGCGTCTGCACCCGAGTTTTGTGCACTCTGGCGAAGAGGCATTTCAAGGGCTTTGAGCACTACTTCATACCCAACACGCTCATCTGGGGACATCTTTTCCTTTCCCTTGGCAAAACTCTCCCCAACTTTTTGCGCTGCTTTAACAAAAGCTACGCCACCACCCGCAACAATACCTTCTTCAATTGCGGCCTTAGTCGCATTCACCGCGTCTTCGATTTTAAGCTTAAGATACTTCATCTCCGTTTCGGTCGCGGCACCCACACGGATAACTGCTACGCCACCGGAGAGTTTTGCCAACCGTTCTTCCAGTTTTTCCTTATCGAATTTTGAAGTCGTCTCCGCAATCTGCGCGCGGATTTGTGTAATGCGGGAATTAATATCTTTTTTATCTCCTTTGCCGCCCACGATTACAGTCTTGTCTTTGGTAGCAATGACTTTGCTTGCACGGCCAAGCATTTCATATGTTGTATCTTCCAGTTTCAGGCCGACTTCTTCTGAAATTACTTTTCCTCCGGTTATAGCGGCAATATCGGCAAGCATTTCCTTCTTCCGGTCGCCATAGCCTGGCGCCTTCACTGCAACAGTATTAAACGCAGCGCGCAGTTTATTAACAATAAGCGTGGTAAGAGCCTCGCCGTCGATGTCTTCTGCGATTATGACAAGCTGCTTTCTGCCTTTTTGAGCCAACTTTTCAAGCAAGGGCAATATTTCTTGTATTGAACTTATTTTTTTATCCGTAATCAGAATGTCAGGATCAGTATATGCTGCTTCCATGCGCGAAGCGTCAGTAACCATATATGCGCTTACATAGCCGCGGTCAAACTCGAGGCCTTCTACCACTTCCTTTTCAATGCCAAGCGACTGGCTTTCTTCAACCGTTACGACACCGTCCTTGCCCACTTCTTTTATCGTGTCGGCAATGATCGAGCCTATTTCTTCTGATTCAGCAGAGATAGTCGCCACTTGGCGAATTTCATCGTCATTCTGTATTTTTTTTGCAAGCGCGCGAAGGGCAGCGACCGCTTCTCCCGAAGCCTTTTCAATGCCAGAGCGCACACCCATAGCGGAAAGTCCCGCTTCGGTATGCTTCATCCCCTCTTCTACGATCGCCTGCAAAAGTACGACTGAGGTCGTAGTGCCGTCTCCTGCAATGTCATTGGTTTTGCTTGCCACTTCCTTTACGATTTCCGCTCCCATGTTTTCAAACTTGTTTGAAAGAGAGATTTCTTTTGCGATTGAAACACCATCGTTAGTGATGGTCGGTCCTCCATACCCTTTATCGAGCGCCACGTTTCTGCCGCGGGGACCAAGCGTTACCTTAACGGCAAGAGCTGCCTTATCAAGACCATTTTTAAGCGCTCGACGCGCATTCGTTCCGAAAAGAATTTGTTTTGCCATATTCAGAAAATTATTTGACCGTTATTATCCTCCTTTATTTAAGGACCGCTAATATATTGCTTTCGGAGACGATATAATATTCCACCCCACCTACCTTTACTTCGTCAAAACCGTATTTAGAAAACATTACCTTGTCACCGACTTTGACAGACATAGGAACAACTTCATTGTCATCGCCGACTTTGCCGGGACCAACCGCCACCACGATTCCCTGTTCAGGCTTTTCTTTCTCAACTGTTTCGGGAATGATGATGCCAAACGAAGTGGTAGTACTCATCTCTTCTTTTGAAAGGGGCTTTAAAACTACCCTGTCAGAAAGAGGCTGTATGCCAGATTTGTTAGCAGGAATCGGCGCGCTCTTTTTGACCGTTTTCTTAGCTGATTTTTTGACCATTTTTTTTGCTTTTTTTGGACCTTTTTTCTTCTTTTTCATAGTGTTTTAAACGATAGCCGATAAACCAACTGATTAATCTTAGTGGGCCGCAGTATATAGAAAAAAACGCTCTATCGTCAAGGATGTTGCGGCAAAAATCGTGTTGTGATAGGGTTATCTGTAATGACGATAGCGGGGATACTCCCCTATATACAAGTGGTTCTCTCGGTGTTGGTAGTGGGCTGTGTGCTATTGCAGCAGACGGGAGCAAGTATTGGCGGCGCATTTGGCGGCGACAATTTCTCTGCCGGCTACCATACGCGCCGCGGCTCGGAAAAGTACCTCTTCTACGCGACCATCGCGTTAGGCGCTTTACTCGCGCTTTCCTCGTTCCTAGCACTCGTCATTCAATAAGAAAAAGTTTACAAGATTAGTTTAGCTTTATGCGTAAACTCTGGCGCCTCGCGTCACGGTCAGTGTATATCCCGCTTCTAGATACGGCTCAGGATACCTATCGCTCTTTGTCCGTGACCGGACGATCTCTTTTTTTATTTTTTGCAACGCTTCTTGTCTTAAGTTCCGGGGCGCTTCTTTTCATACTTAACGACTCGCTTATTATCGCCGTGCCAGCACATGGGGGTTCTCTTACCGAAGGGGTTATCGGCTCGCCCCGATTCATCAATCCTCTGCTTGCTATTTCAGATGCAGACCATGACTTAACCGAGCTTGTATATTCCGGACTTTTAAGACCAACGTCTGAAGGAACATATATTCCGGACTTGGCACAAGAATATGAAGTATCTTCTGACGGAAAAACCTATACATTTATGCTGAGAAAGAACGCCACCTTTCATGATGGTAGCCCGGTAACCGCCAACGACGTTGTATTTACAATAACGAAAGCTCAAAATGCGGCAGTAAAAAGTCCCGTGCGAGCCAACTGGGAGGGTGTTGTTATTGAGAAGGTAGACGAATTTACCGTACGCTTTACGCTTAAAAATAGCTACGCGCCATTCGTCGAGAATCTTTCTTTAGGCATTCTACCTTCGCACTTATGGCAGACGGTCAGTGACGAAGAGTTTCCATTCAGCAATCTCAACACTTCGCCGATAGGCTCTGGGCCGTTCCGCATCAATTCGATTTCACGCACACCCTCAGGTATCCCTGCTTCGTATGAGCTTTTGCCGTTTGCAGGATATGCGCTTGGCAAACCCTACCTCGCACAAATCACGTTGCGCTTTTATCAGAGCGAGAATGCACTTGCTACTGCGCTTAAAAACGGCGACGTAGAGGCGGCAAGCGGCTTTTCACCAGCAGCACTTGTGGATTTAGACAATCTGCATATCGAAAAGTCGACCCTTAATCGCGTATTCGGCGTATTCTTCAATCAAAATCAGTCTATAGTATTGCGCGATCATGACGTACGCGCAGCGCTGCAAGCGGCAATAGATCGAGAGGAGCTTATTTCAGATGTCCTTGGCGGGTATGGAGAAGCGCTTGAGAGCCCTGTGCCGCCTACTATGCTCCAAAGCGCGTTGGCCGCGGGCACTTCGAGCGCAAGCGCCCTTGCTACATCAGCTGAAGCTGACCCTTCCATTACAGCCCAGCAGATGTTGATTAAAAAAGGATGGAAGTTAGGAGACGACGGTGTGCTTACAAAAACAGTCGGCACAGGAAGCAAAGCGCAGACTACTACCCTTTCAATAACTCTTTCGACTGGCAATGTACCGGAGTTGCGCGCAGCGGCCGAGGCAGTTGCCGACTCCTGGACACGCATGGGTGCGGATGTAGAGGTACAGATATTCGACCAGGGCGACCTTTCGCAAAATGTAATACGACCGCGCAAATACGATGCGCTTCTTTTTGGCGAAGTCGTCGGCCGCGAGCTCGATTTGTTCGCCTTTTGGCATTCATCTCAGCGAAACGACCCAGGCCTTAACGTGGCTCTCTATGCAAACCCTACCGCGGATGAGGCTCTTGAGAGTCTGCGCGCCACAGGGACTGACGAGGAGCGCAAAGCGCTTTACACTACGTTTGAAGAAGAACTTCAAAAAGACATTCCTGCCGTATTTCTCTATGCGCCCGATTTCGTGTATATTGTGCCTAACGACATTGAGGGGCTTGATCTTGGCTTCATCGGGAGACCGAGCGACCGCTTTTTGAATGCCAATCTATGGCATCGGGAAACTGAATATGTGTGGCCGTTTTTTGCTTCCCGCTAACACTTGATAAAAAATTAATTATTTATTCGCTACTAGTACCATATGAACGAACAGCAACCACCCGCCAAAGGAGGCGGAAAGGGCCGCGATCGCGGCGGCAGACATTTTTCCCGCAGCAATAATAAAGGAGGTCCTTCGCATCGCGGTTTGCGCGAACGGGGCGGCCGACGCCCGCAGCAGACTTTCGCTCCCCGAGACATGTCGGAAGCGCAAAACGGCAATGGCGAAGAAAAGATACCACCTCTTGAACCAGGTAATATCCGCATTATTCCACTTGGCGGCGTCGAAGAGATCGGCCGCAATATGACAGCGATAGAATACGGCGACGACATTATTGTCGTTGATGCCGGTTTCCAATTCCGCGAGGATGACACACCAGGTATCGACTATATTCTGCCGAACACCAAATACCTTGAAGACCGTGTGTCAAAAATCCGCGGGCTCTTCATTACGCACGGACACCTCGACCATATCGGCGGCATTCCCTACATTATCGACCGCATCGGCTATCCGCCGATTTTTACTCGGCGGTTAACCTCCGTCATGATCCGCAAGCGTCAGGAGGAATTTCCTCATCTGAAGCCGCTCGATATTCACGAAGTGGAAAAAGATGACAGCATCCGTGCAGGTGATCTTAAGATCCGCTTTTTCTCGGTGACACACACTATCCCCGACGCAATGGGCGTCATTATCGAAACTCCGTATGGCGTTATGGTATTTACCGGCGACCTCAAGCTCGATCATGTAAACGGCGTCCCAACAGAAGCCGAAGAAAAAGAATTCTCTTATTTTAAGGATAAGAAAGTGCTCTTTCTCGCCGCAGACTCAACCAATGCCGAAAAACCGGGATTTTCTTTGCCGGAATCGGTTGTACGTAAAACGATGGACGACATTATTGCATCAACCCAAGGCCGCCTTATCATCGGCACCTTCTCTTCCCAATTGGAGCGCCTTATGCGCATTGTGGAACAAGCCGAGCGTGTTGGACGCAAAGTGCTGGTGGAAGGTCGCAGCATGAAAATAAACCTCGAGATTGTAAAGCACTTGGGACTTCTAAAAGTTTCTGAAAAGACGTTTATCGGTCCCGAAGAACTCGATAGCCTTCCAGACAGCAAAATAATGGTACTAGCAACAGGCGCTCAGGGCGATGAATTTGCCGCGCTCATGCGCATTGCGGTGAAAACACATAAATACGTCAAAATCAAAAAAGGAGACGTTGTTGTACTCTCCTCTTCAATTGTGCCAGGCAATGAACGAAGCGTGCAGAAACTCAAAGACAATCTTTCCCGTCAGGGCGCGCGCATTATTCATCGCGACCAGATGGACGTGCACTCCTCAGGCCACGCGAATCGCGACGAGACATTCTGGATACACTCGCGTATCAACCCGCGCTTTTTCATGCCACTGCACGGCTATCATTACATGCTTCGAGTGCATGCTGACATTGCTAAAGCTTGTGGAAGAAGCGAAGACGAAATCATTGTTCCGGACAACGGCGCGGTTATAGAAATTCAGGACGAAGGCCAGAAAATAGTACGCCTCAAAGAAATGGCACCAAACGGCCTACGACTTGTGGACGGTTTTTCTATTGGAGATATTCAAGAAGTTGTTATCCGCGACAGAACGGTGTTGGCACAAGAAGGTATGTTTGTGATTAT
>JACMMG010000031.1 GCA_014379165.1 Candidatus Parcubacteria bacterium | reverse complement strand
AGAGCTCCAACGACAACTCCTGCACCAAATATCCATCCAGTTCGTGTTGTATAACCCATTGTGGTATTAGATGATGTACGTGCAGTTGATGGTGCGGAGGCAGAAGAAGAACCTTTAGAAGATGTTTGTGCAACAGATTTTGGCACAACACTTGATGCTCCTGCGCTCGAACTTGAAGCGCCAGAGGTATTGGTAGTAGTACGTGGCGGCTGTGACCATGAAAGTCCACTTTGCTTCGGCCCTCCTCCTGAAGTATTTCCTTGGCCCGGGTTATTTGCTTGCATACTGATTCTCTATCATTAAAAAACGTATTAATAGCGAATCCCAGTTGCCTCGATTATACCCTGCCTTCGGGCATGCACAACGCGCCCACCTCTTCAAGAACGCCTGTCGCCTTCGCACCCGTGACACCAATATTCTGTAAAACTTCCGTGCGACTAGAGAGCGCATTACAAAGAACGATTCTATCCTCTAGCAGAGCCCTCTTTTCGTGATGAGACAAAGTTGTAAGGGCGGTTATGGGGTACAGTGCCGCTTTATCGATGCGCTCGTGAAGCGTTCCATGGTGGGGATAATCCCATGCAAGAAGTTCCAAACCGTGACAGCTGGCGTACTGAATTGCTTTGGAAGTAAATTTTGTATTAGTCACAACGAGCCCCCGCGCCAATTCATTTGCCTGCGCGATATCTTCAATGCGCGCTTGAACGTACAGAACTACTTTAAGATCGGTTCTAAATCCGAGATTGTTATGGAACTTCGCTTCCACATACGTTTTTGCGTCTTTTTGGTGAACCACAACATCAACTTCGTGATCAACGCATTTGCCTTGGATGATTTTATCGACTTCAGCAGGATATCCTTCTGCACGAAAGAGTTCCGCGATATATGATTCGAATGGAAAACCCGAGGGACCAAAGTCGAGAACGGCTCGTTTGAGACTATAGCGAGCTGCTACACCGCGGCGATGTTCACGCAGCCTCGCAAATGCTCTGCCATATATTTCTTGCGTTGAAATGCCGCTCCATAGCGATTTTTCCAGATCGCGCGCAATATCTTGTGCCACATCTGTAGAAGCGCCGGCGCGTTTTAAAGAGGAAACAAGTTTTTCCGGTTCAAACGATTCAACGGTTCCATCTGCTTTCGAAACTACCAAAGACATTATCAATCTAGTGTAGCACTTTCCAGTATCCCTCCTCCTATTAATTTCTCTCCCCTGTAGAGAACTAGCGATTGCCCCAGCGGCACGTAATGGGGTGTGTCAAGCGTAACTACTGTCCTGTCGTTAGTTCTCAAAAGTTCCGCTTTGATACGCTCGCCATGATAACGATACTGCGCCTCGCAAGCACCGTCTTTCACTTCGCCTATCCAGTTTGTGTGCGAAAGTGTTGCAATTGTTTTATGTTTTCCTTTGGGGAATGGCGATTGTGAGACGATAAGGGTGTTGCGCTCAATATCTTTTGCAATAACAAAGTGGGGTTTGGTTACTGGCGTGTGAGCAAGAAGTTGTAACCCGTGACGTTGGCCAAGTGTGTAGAGTGCTGCCCCTTTATGATTGCCTATTACTTCTCCCTCTTCGTATAGAACTTCGCCCGCGCGAGGCGAAACTTCTCGCTCAAGCATGTCCTCGATCGAAATATCTCCAAGAAAGCATAGACCTTGGCTGTCCTTGCGTGTCCGATTTGGAAGGTCAAATTTTTCAGCTAATTTTCGCACCTCCGTCTTTTTGAAGGAGCCCACGGGGAAAAGTGTGTGTGCAAGAGCGGCTTGAGGTACCATCCATAAAAAATAACTTTGATCTTTCGCAGGGTCGGTCCCTGTGTATAAATTGCCTTCTTTTAATTGCGCATAATGCCCTGTTGCCACAACGTCAGCGCCCTTCAGGCGAGCAAAATTAAAAAATAGACCAAATTTTATTTTTTCATTACAAAGTGTGTCGGGGTTAGGAGTTCTTCCCTTTTTAAACTCCGCTATCGAGGGACGAAATACTTCTTGTTCGTATTCTTTTGAAAGATCGATCTCAATGAACGGGATGCGCAAATGTGCAGCAACCCGCATCGCTTCGATCCTGTCTAGGGCGGCGGGGCATGGATATCCAGGAATTTGTATTTTAATAAATACTCCCGTTACATCGTAGCCTCCTTTAAGCAAGAGGGCTGCCGAGACGGCAGAGTCGACCCCCCCTGAAAGTCCTACAAAGGCTTTTTGCGCCGCGTTAGCTCCCGAGGTATGTGGCTTTATTGGTGAGATGTTGGTCATACGTGGCGGCATAGTGCAAATTACTTTGCATATCAGAAAGATAATACAAATACTCGGTTTGTATAGGTGTCGCCGCAGCAATAATGGCGTCGAGGCTTGGGTTTGCTATCGGGCCAACCGGCAACCCTTTATACACGTACGTATTGTAAAGGGAATCGATTCGCAGGTCCGCACGCGTCAACTCAAACGAATTTTTTCCGATAATGTAAGGAAAGACTGCATCTACCTGAAGTGGCATGCCGAGCTTGATGCGCTTCCATAAAATACCGGCGATCACTCGGCGGTCGTAGGTATCCGGTACTTCTTTTTCTAAGAGCGACGCCATAATGACAATCTCTGAGAGTGACTTACCCGAGGCTTTCACCAACGCTTCAACATTCGGCGTCAATACATTTTCCTCAAATGCATTTTGCATCATCCCCAGCACCGTCTGTGGCGTTGCGCCAGGTAAAATAAAATATGTATCCGGAAAAAGATATCCCTCCTTCGATTGCGCAAGTCTATAGAACTGAGCACCGTCGAAATCAGCGATTTTTTCAGTCAACAAATCGGTAATATTTCGCACAGTAGACCCTTCTGGGATCTTAATCCGAACCGGAGTTATCCTAAAATCGCCCCCGGCTAACCGACGACCGACTTGGACAATATTGTCACGCTGTTGAAACGAGTATTCGCCTGCAATGATACTCCCGCCTGACGCCCGTACCACCGCTTCAAACGCCATGCTCGAACGGATAAGTCCCTTCTCTTTTAGGAGGGCTCCCACACTGCGAATGCTCTCTCCTGAGGGGACTTGGATAAGTACCCCTTCCTCGAAACTAAACGGTGCGGTAATTGTAAAAATGTATAACGCAAGACAAAGGAATGCCGCGAGGCCAATATACATGTACCTTCGCTTATTTCCGCCCTTTCTATGCCAGCGCATCGGAGTGCGCCATGATGGTTTTTGTATACGCATATTTAACTTGGAAGGATCGGAAGATTAGCAGGTGCTTCTCCTCGCTTGGAGGCAACCCGTTCGAGACCAGGTGTTTTAACGGCTGAATTCGGGAAATGCCACAAACTTGCCAGCTCTTCAGTCGTCATAAATACAGGCGCCTGGTCATACGGAACGTAGAAATACGCGCGATTTTTGTAAAAAAAGAATTGATCGCGCTTCAGGCGTGCTTTACGGATGCCGCGAAAATCTTCCCAGGGGTAATCAAAGCCCACCATGCCGCGTGTGCCTTTAAAGTCATTGAAATCCGATTTATATGCCTCGAACGCGCGATATAATGGGCCGCCCGTAAGCCCGAAGAATTTTTCTTTTTTGGCAACATACACAATACGTGCGCCGACCTCAAAGATTGCCTTGCCTTTCGTGTGGTCAATTGCTTCTATCTCTTTTTTCTCTCCGTCAGTTAGCATCGACATACCGCGTCCTGCAATTTGCGCTTGCTGAAGCTCATCGGCATGGAGCTCCACGCGGGCTATATCCCGTGCGCGGTCAGCGGCGCCTGCTATTATTTTCTTTATTCTTTCGTTTGCTCCGTCAATAAAAGAATCTTTGGGCAAGTACACGCCGTACCATTCGTCTTTTTGACGCGCTTTAACGATAAATTGACACCATAAATACTGGTCCTTGCCCATGTTGTTCATAAGCTCCAGCAGGTTCGTCATGGGGTCGACTTTTGTTTCGGGAACGTCCGTGTTTTTATCAAGTTCGAAATCAGCAGCAACCTTTATTGGGAGTGCTTGCGGAGAATTTACTTTTTTGTATTCGCCCACCCACATGTCCCATTCCCGCAAGTTAAATGGTACTCGGTCGACATAGTCATCCACCGGAGTAATGCGCGCTTCGGGATACTGGCCGTAAATTCGTGCTTCGATAAAATTCTTCCAGCCACGAGGAGCATGAATATAAAAATTTATTCGCCCTTCATTTGATGCAATCTCAAAAGACCAAATAGGACGAAACCTGCCCTTCCACATACGGTCAAGAAAAGTGGTTTCCCGACCGTTGTTCCAAATGCCGCTAAACACCACTTCCATCGCTAAGGGTGATTTTTCAACTTCCGGCGGGAGTTCTATCTCAAGCAAAACCTTCGGGTCTGCAAACCAAAAAAGGAAGCGAATATAATCTATCCATACTATCCACAACATCGTGCCTAAATACAGTGGCAACCATATGGGGGAAAGGAGCGTGATCATCGAAAGAACCCCGGATATACTCTCGGGGTCTATTACACTTGCAATGATTACAAGTAGGATAAGCCAGGCGGTAGAAAATATTACGGGCTCAAGTTTCCAAGCCTCCAACCACTTTGCAAATGCATGGCCAGTACTGTGGGAATAGAGTGTGAGAATGTGCTTCCAAATGGGTTTCTTTTCGTCATGACCCCCTGCCATATATGCTATAGTATACACTGAAAAAACACGCTATTGCGGTATGGAAAATATTATCTACACTTTTTTAGCACACCCACTTTTTTACATCGGAAGTATCTTTGCTTTTTTAGCCGCGATCGGATTTCTAGTCTACTTGCGCGGATTTATTGGAGGCATCGGGAACGTCTTTACCATGACCGGCAATATTGAACACGTAGCAGAAGCAAATGCGCGGGCTGTATGGGGCCTGTGCATCATTACATACGTATTTGTTATTTGGGAACTCGTACGCTTTGTGGCGGGTTGGTTTTGAAGCGTTGTAAAACATAAAACCCCCGACATACGTCGGGGGTTTTATGTACTCTGTTATTTAACTAAAATGTAGCGCCCGTCCTTGCCGCGTTTGAAATATTTCTGATTTTGGAGGTTCACTGCAATAGTGCCAGACTTTACATGACGCTCTTTAAGCACTTTTTCTACGATTTGCTCTCGAGTCAATGGGCCGCTTTCACGCAGTACTTCGCGGATAACATCGCGGACAACACCGGAGGTATATCCCCATTCCTTAAGTGCGTACATGCCGCGGCCAACAAGAACGAATCGGCTGTCTTTGATGAGTTCGTTGTGGGTAGTTGCCACGTGTGCTGCGCGATTGAACATTTTTTCTATCAATTGAGCAACTTCGCGAAAGTGAAGCGGGCTGCCATGCTTTTTAACTGCCAAGTAAGCATAATCACGTACGCCTTTGGTCTTTACGTTTGGTGAAGAAGCGGGTCCCCATTCGCCAAGCGGATTTTTGCCAATCTTTTTTGAAATTGAAAGCCAACGTTTAAGGACTTCGTTGTTGCGATGCTTGTCGTTAATTTCCTGAAGCTCTTTAAGGAATCGGTCTATCATCTCGCCTTCAGGGATAAGATCTTCGTCAGAAAGTCCCTGATAGAGGTTTTTTAGCGCTCCTTCAACCTTTTCTGCCAAGCCCGGGTCAACATACCAACAGCGCTCCACTTCGTCGTCTTCTTTGCGGTATTTAAATGGATCGCCCAAAACGAGCAGGAAGTAAATATGGTTCTGCATGCTCGGGTCCTTCGTAATGAAGTTAAGCAAATCTGACTCACAGACAATGCCACCAAGACTGTCGACGATGCGCTGGAGCTCTGCAAAGGCTCCTTCAGCCTCCGTAAAAGCTGGAGATTTCTTAAGTGCTGCAAGAGCGTGGTTTTCTATCTGACGAACGCGCTCGCGGGTAATGCCATAGCGTTTCCCAATAGCTTCAAGAGTAACGCGCTCGGGCTTAGTGCCCAGGCCAAAGCGTGACTCAAGGACAATACGAGAGCGCTCAGGAAGAGACGTGAGGAGCTTTTTGACGATTGCTTTGGGTTTAAACCCGGTTTTATCGGCTGTTTGTGGCATATGTTTATGTGTTCTAATATATCACACACTATTTTCTTGTCAAATCTTGCCTTATTTCACCTATGTTGTCTCTACTGCAAAACTAATGATCTTGCCCGCAACATACACCGCCCTGACCTCTTTGCCAAGGGCTAGCCATTTTGCAACATTTGGCTCTTCTCGTGCCACAGCCAACGCTTCCTCCTCCCCTACATCGGGTGAAAGCTCCAGGATTGCCCGAACTTTGCCGTTGATCTGAACGGCAATTTTAGCTTTTGTTTCGGTTATTTTTGAAGGATCATACGCAGGCCATACTGAAAGGTCCAACCCTCGCATTTCAGCAAGTTCGTAGGCAATATGCGGCGCAAAGGGTGCCAGCAATTGCAGCAGTGGCGCATAGGCCCCAAGAGGCACGTTTTTATCTTCCTCCATCTTATTGAGAAGAATCATGAGACTTGAAACCGCGGTATTCATTTTAAGGCTTTGGATATCTTCACCAACTTTTTTTATTGTTTGATGTAATAGAGTCTCGAGTTCCACATTCATGCTTCCCCCTGCGTCAATTTTTTCGTTTAGCTTCCATACTCGTTCCAAAAAGCGTCGAACGCCGAGAATATTTTTTGTGCTCCACGGCTTTTGGGCTTCAAACGGGCCTAAAAACATAATATGAAGACGCAGGGTGTCTGCTCCATACTGCGAAGATACATCGTCTGGATTTATCACATTACCTTTAGACTTGCTCATTTTGTCGCCGTCTTCAGCCAGAATAAGGCCTTGATGTCTTAATTTCAAAAATGGCTCATTAAAATCGACATACTTAAATTTCTGCAACGCTTTTGTAAAAAAGCGCGCGTACATGAGGTGTAATACGGTATGTTCTGCGCCACCAACATATAGGTCCACAGGAAGCCGTTGTTTAATCGCCGCCTTGCTGGCGAATTCTTTATCGTTGCGTGGATCAGCAAAACGATAGTAATACCAAGAAGAGCACACAAAAGTATCCATAGTATCGATATCAGGTTTCCAACCATTGCCAAAGATTTTTTCAGTTCTCTCTAGGAGTTCTTTGCTCTGGCCAAGCGGCGAAACACCTGTCGGCTTAAATTCGACATCAGTTGGAAGCATCCATGGCAAATGTTCTTCCGGTACCGCGTGCGCCTTACCTTCCGGGTCATACACAACCGGTATAGGCGCCCCCCAGTATCTCTGACGAGAGATAAGCCAATCGCGGAGTCGGAAAGTACGTACCCATTTTCCTCCGACCGCTTCTGTAATTTTTTTCTTCGCTTCTTCGCTCATTAGGCCCGTAAATTCGCTTGAGTCGACCAGCTTACCGACCCCCGCAAACGGTTTTTGGTGCACGTAGTGGTCAAAAAATAAGCTGTGATGACCCAACACAACGCCCAATATATTGAACACCTCTTCCTTCTTTACCCATTTTCCCTTTTTTGTCTCCTTGTCGGCAATTTCTTTTCGCGCATCGCTGGCGAGTTCTACCAAGAAAAGAGAATCGTGGCATTCTTCTTCGCGCGACTTACGCGTTTTATAGCCGCGAGAATAGGCATGACGCATAATTTCCTGGACACTCTTTATGTCGGTATAACCTGACTCTTCAGTTACCTCGCGGCGGGCGGTTTGCTCGGTTGTTTCTCCTACCTCTACATGTCCCCCAACAAATCCACGCAGTGTTGGTGAAAAATCAACGACATAATAGAGATCGGGATCCTCCCAATGCTTGATAATTGCTGTGGCTGCATCGAATTTTACAATGTCTTTCTCACTTCTGGGCGCCTCAGTACCGCCAACGACCGTATAAGGTGCAACTACCTGTCGAATTATTGGATTAAACAAACGATGGATATCTGCAAAGCTCTCTAATACTTGCTCGCGTGGCAAAACTGACTCAAGTTCTTCTTTCCCAGCTAATCCCCACGCACAACCAATAAGATGCTCTTTGGAAAGAAGATTTTCCAATTCATACACATCCGCCTTGGTGTCGGTAAAATACCAAACATCGCTAATAGGTACTCCCCATTCTTTGGCTATTTGCTCAACCTTTTCTTCTTTCGAGTGATGATCTTCAAAAGCAAGTACATGTGTAGGAGTAAGACGGGACTTCTCGATAAGAGGTTTAACATAATGATTAGAACCGCTTGAAACGACGGCTATTTTTGCATTAGGAATTTTCAATATTTCATCGATAAATTCCTCAAACAAAGAGGCGTTAAGATCTTTCATTGCTAATCCAAAACTTTTTACCCATTCGTATTCTGCAGCAAGAGCTTCAGGTGTAAGGGTATGGTCTCGAACATGAGTTGGTTTTTTACTTGCATATTCCTGCATTGCTGCGCGTGCCTCCTCTAAAGAGGCGTAGGTAGGATGTTTATCTACTGGCTTCATATCCACATGAGCCTGAACCGCTGCTTCGATTGTGTCTCCTATAACTCCATCAAAGTCAAAGATGAGGTACTTGGGCTGCTCTGCAGGGATTACAATTTTTTTTGCAAATTCGTTATCGCGCTCGTCGTGTGCCGGTACAGCCATTATTGCTCCAGTGCCGTAGCCTCCAAGCACATAGTCTGCAATAAAGATCGGGATTTCTTTTTTAGTTGCAGGATTGATCGCTTTGACTCCTTTTATTTCAACACCTGTTTTTTCTTTTTCCCCTTCTTGCCGCTCTAGATCGGTCTTATTTTTTGCCGCTTCTGCATATTCTTTTATTTCTTT
>JACMMG010000030.1 GCA_014379165.1 Candidatus Parcubacteria bacterium | reverse complement strand
CGGGCATTAGAAGCGGCAGGGACCTCATTTACCAATTCAGCTAAATAGGGGATTCCGCCTATCGCTTCGAGTTGCTTTTGATCAGACAAGACACCCCGAACACTTTCAACATCAATAGGCTCGCTCTTTCCCCATAAATGAAGCATGGCGCGGTACATGATGCGATGCTTTTCGCTGTAAAAAGCATCGGCCGATATGCTATCAACGCACTCGATCATCGCTTCCGAGCGGATCATGACCGCGCCTAAAAATGCCTTTTCGCTTTCAAGCGAATGGGGAGGGGTGCGCAGTGCGTCGGTCTTTTTTCGGGGGGAAGCCATAATCTTGTGAAGCGAGTGAATAAAAATTTATTTTTAATTCTGCAGCGAGATGACTATATAATCCGGAGGATTCTATAGAGATGTATGGTACCGCTCTTTTCGGTAAGCGTAAAAGTTAAAAACGAGGGGATAAAACGGTGATAACCCTTATCCTTCCAATCTGTAAGGCAGCAAGCTAGCGTTTAGTGATTTGCGGGCCGCTTGGGGTGTATTTGACATCAAAACCTTTCTCTTCAATTTGGGCGCGCAGTGCGTCAGCCCGAGCAAAGTCCTTTGCCTCGCGCGCCTTTTCGCGCTCGGCAACAAAGCCTGCAACATCCTCGGGCAAGTCAGATTGTGCGGTAACACGCAGCGTTGTTTTTGCATGGGTTTCGGAAAATCCAAGCCCTAAGATTTTATCTGCTTCAAAAAGAGACGCACGTTTAACAGCGGGAGGAATATTGGGGTCTCGAACAAGCTCCCACAGAAGTGCAAGCGCCCTGGGCGTATCAAGATCGTTTGCGATGCGTGCATGAAATTCGGTAAGAAATGCTTCTTGGGCAGGAGCACGCGGCACATTTGCCAGCTCTTCAAAAAAGAATCGTTGCAAGCGCATGAGCGCGGTGTTTGCTCCTTCGATTGCTTCCCATGTAAAGTTCATCGGCGTTCGATAGGTACCCGTTAAGAACCAATACCGCAAGGCGCGCGGGTGTAAGCCGCGATCTGTTAGATTGTGAAGATACACCGTATTACCTAATGATTTCGAGATCTTTTTTCCTTCTATCGTAATGTGTGCGTTATGGATCCAGTGGCGGGAAAATTGCTTACCCGTTGCCGCTTCTGCCTGGGCAATCTCGTTGTTATGATGTGTCGGGATCAGATCCACCCCGCCCATATGGATGTCTATTTGCTTTCCCAAAAGCTTAAAGATCATGGCGGTGCATTCTATATGCCAGCCGGGGAAACCCTGGCCCCACGGGGAAGGCCAGCCTAGTTTGCCGTCGAATTTCCAAAGGGCAAAATCGTGCGGACCGTGCTTTTCGGCGTTGCCTTCAACGCGCGCTCCTTCCTTAAGGCCCGCAAGGTCAATATTTCCAAGCTTTCCGTAGTTAGTGAACTTTGCTACGTCAAAATATATGCCATCGCTTGTACGGTACGCGTACCCTTTTTGTTCCAAGGTTTTTACAAGTGCCACCTGGTCAAGAATATAGTCACTTGCGCGTGGAAAAAGAATATACTTCGGGTTAATGCCAAGCAAAGGCAAGTCTTCTAAAAAAAGAGCCGTATACTTTTCGGCGAGTGCACGCATGTTCGCAAGACTTGGTTCAAGACCTTCTCGCTTAAGGCCTTTGGTCATTTTGTCTTCGCTTGCTTCGTCTTCCGAGAGGTGTCCAAAATCGGTAATGTTGGTTACTTGCTTAACGGTGTAGCCCCACCTAACCAAAGTTCGGTGAAGGACGTCCGCAACGACGGCAGGGAATAGATTGCCGATATGCTGGCGGTCGTATGCGGTTGGACCGCAGGTATACATTTTAATTTGCAGGAAAGAAAGCGGAGTGAATATCTCCGTTGCATTCGAGAGCGTGTTGTGAAATTGAAGCGGCGGCATATTTGAGGGCCGCCCTTTCATCAGGTCAAAAAATCCCATGGAAATATGTATATCACAACCACCCCTTATGTTTAAAGTACACAAGGAAGCTCGCTGCGAGAACTACCAGGCCGCCCGTGATGATCCAAAAATCCCCAGGCAGGCCTATAAGGGGAATATGCTCTGCATTCATGCCAAAGAGCTGGGAGACGAGTGTAAGCGGCAAGACAAGAAATGCCAAAACCGTCAGCGTTTTCATAACCTCGTTTTGCTTGGTCGAAAGGAGTGCGTTGTTTGTTTCGCGTAGTTCGCCAAGCGAGTCGCGCAAATTTTCAAGCGCATTTTGTACACGCGAGTACGAGCCCATCAAAGAACGAATATGGTAGGAAAATTCTGCCCCAAACATCCGGGCAGCCGGCCCTTCAAGTGAGGAGAGAATATCGTGGTGAGGAATAAGTGCCTGCCTAAAGTCGTGTATGGTGCGGCCCACATGCGAAAGTTCGATAACCATTCGCTTCTCATCCCCATTAAAGACCTGGTCTTCGATAGTCTGGAGCTTTTCCTGCATGGCATCGCACTCGCTTCCTAGCGCTTGGTAAAGCGAGTGAATCATTGAAGCAAAAAGATGTCCGCCGTGGGTGTGTGTGCGCTCCGCGCCCAATACACCGTTGACTTCAAACGCTTTAGCGAATGAATGAAGCGGGTCGATATTTTCGTAATGGGTTGTAATAAGAAAATGCTTACCGATAAGGAAGTCTATTTCCTGCTCGGCACGGCCGCCAATGCTGCGCAAAGTAGGGAAGTGAAGGATCATATAAATAGCATCCCCTTTGCGCTCGACTTTTGATTTGAAGGAGGGGAGGAGCAGCTCTTGGGCAATAACCGGCTCAATAGCAAACTCGTCCATAATGGCGCGCACTTCAGAGGGGGTGGGTTGGATTAAATCTATCCAAACCAAATTGTGCCGCCCATATCTGGTGACCATACACAACAAGTGTATCACTAAATTTTTCTGCCAACTGCGCCTAAAATACGGGATGTGATATACTAGAAGTAATGAAGATGAAGCATAAAGCGGCTATCGCGGCGTGTGCACTTGTGCTTACGTTTGGTGTTGGAGTGGCAGCCGGGCTTTTGGAGCGGTGGAATTTTGCATCTGCTGCAGCGACTTCGACTTTTTCAATCGGTGGGGAAATACCAAGTGATGTAAATATCGCTCAACTCTGGAAAGCATGGAATTTGCTTGAAAAAAGTTATGTATCAACCCATGCTTCAAGCACCATTCCAAGCAAAGAAGAGCGCCTTTGGGGTGCGATAAAAGGTTTAACCGAGAGCTATGGCGACCCATACACCGTGTTTATGCCGCCAGAGGATGCCAAGGTATTTCAAGAAGAAATAAGCGGTGCGTTTGAAGGAGTAGGTATGGAACTTGGGCTTAAAGATGACATTCTAACCGTTATTGCTCCACTTAAAGATTCGCCGGCGTATAAAGCAGGTATTCAAAGTGGCGATAAAGTACTTTCAATCAATGGCACTTCAACCGAAGGAGTACATGTTGATGCTGCGGTAAAGTTTATTCGCGGCAAAAAAGGAACTTCAGTTACGCTCAGTATTTTGCGGGAAGGAGAAGAAAAGGCCCGCGAAGTTACTATCGTGCGCGATGTAATATCGATACCGGTTCTCACTCATGAACTGCGCAGTGATGGGGTGTATGCAATCGAGCTCTATAGTTTTTCCGCAAATGCGCCGCAGCTGTTTCGGGATGCACTGCGGGAATTCTTAAAATCGGGTTCCAGTAAGCTTCTCTTAGATCTTCGCGGTAACCCGGGCGGCTACCTTGATGCCTCTGTAGATATGGCGAGCTTCTTCCTTCCTGTTGGAAAAACGGTTGTGACCGAAGACTTCAAAGGTAACCGAACAAATATTGTTCATCGCAGTGCGGGCTACAACGTGTTTGCAAACAAGAACTTGAGGATGGCTATTCTTATAAACCAAGGATCCGCTTCAGCGTCTGAAATTCTTGCGGGGGCACTTCAACAAAACAATGTGGCAAAACTCGTCGGTACACGCAGTTTCGGCAAGGGCTCAGTTCAGGAGCTTGTCGACCTTGGGGGCGGAGCAAACCTCAAAGTTACTATCGCTCGCTGGCTTACTCCAAATGGAATTTCTATTTCAGACGGTGGTCTTACGCCGGATATTCTTGCAACAACTACAGCCGAACTTATAAAAGAAGGCAAAGATGTGCAAAAAGACGCGGCACTGAAGTATTTGAAGGGCCAATAAAAAGAAGGGACCCACCCGCTCGGGGTAGGTCCATTTTACTGTGCGAAGAGGCGGAGAAAACTACTCCATCTGCCTGTTCGCTCAGTATCGCTTGGTGCTTACACGAAAGCAGATGCTACCATGGGCGCTCCCAGCGCACCGATGATGAGGACAACTGCGCAGTAGATGATGTAGTATCGTATTATGGTTTCCACTTTATCTCTCCATGCCCGGAACTTGAGCTAATCTTATTATACACTTCTTAAATAGATTTGTCAAATAGGTCACAGTATTATATAGTTTCGTACATGAAAGTAATTCTACTGAAAGATGTGCGGCGGGTAGGTCAGCACGGGGAAGTAAAAGATGTTGCTGATGGCTACGCGTTTAACTTCTTGTTTCCACAGAAGTTGGCCGAACCGGCGACGGAGGAAAAGATAAAAAATCTCGAAACCCAAAAGCAAGCGCACGAAGCGGAGATTCAAAAAGGCGAAGAAGAATTGACTGCCAAAATTATGTCACTGCGAGGCAAGCGCGTAGCACTCCAGAGCCGTGCTACCGAGAAGGGAGGACTCTTTAAATCAATTGTCGCAAAAGATATTATTAAAGCCATTAAAGCAGAGCATG
>JACMMG010000029.1 GCA_014379165.1 Candidatus Parcubacteria bacterium | reverse complement strand
TTCGGCAAAAACCGCGACCGCATAACTAGAGTATTCGGCACCTTTCTTGGTGTTATCGTAATACTATCGATGATAGTCGCGTCCTTTGCGATGCTTGCTTAGCTAGTCAGATTTCACCATTTTGAGGAAAACGTCCTCAGGGATGTTAACTCGGCCCGCAGCCTTCATTCGTGCTTTTCCTTTCTTTTGCTTTTCCCATAGCTTCATCTTGCGTGTCCTGTCGCCACCGTACATATGCTGTGTAACATTCTTGCTCATTGCGGGAAGTGTTTTTGAAGAAATAATCCGGCCGAGCGCTTGGCCTTGGATCTTTGCTGCAAACATTTGCCGCGGCAGAATTCCATAGAGCTTTTCGACTGCGGCAATCGCTTCTTCTTGCACGCGATGTTTTGCTACGATGCGCGTAAAGGCTGGCACTATTTCTTCGGCTACGAGAATGTCGAGCCGTGCAACATCGGCTTCGCGCAGTTCGCGAAGCTCATACGAAATAGAGGCATAGCCGCTGGAGGCACTCTTCATTTTATCGAAAAAGTTGCGCATAAGTTCACGCAAAGGCATCACCGCCTTAAGCATAAGCCTCCCCTCGCCGAAATTTTCTGTCGATTCTACTGTAGCTTCATGGTCAAACAAAAGCGGGGTTACATTTCCTAAATAATTACCCGGAACAATAATCTCAACGGCTGCAAATGGTTCCCATACCTTCGCAATATCTCCATACTCAGGAAACACCGATGGTGAATAAACCGTGCGCCGCACGCCAGCGCGAGTTTCGACTTCATATGTTATGGAAGGAGTCGTTACAATAAGCGAAAGATTTGCTTCACGGCGCAGTCGCTCAGTCACTATCTCAAGATGCAGCATGCCAAGAAGTCCGCAGCGAAATCCACGTCCAAGAACTCCTGAGGCCTCTTCTTCAAATGACAAAGAGGAGTCGGAAAGTCGCAGGCGCAGAAGCGCCCGTTTTAGAGAAAGAAAATCATCCTGGCTTTCCGGGTAAATACTTGCCCATACTACTGCCTTCGGCTCGCTGTAGCCTGACAGCGGCATCGTGTGAGAGCGTTCTTTCCTAATAGTATCTCCAACCCGTGCAAACCCCGGTTCTTTGATACCGGTTACGATGTAGCCAATTGAGCCCGTATCGAGTGTATCGGCTGCAATGGGCTTCGGAGCGAATGTGCCTACTTCAAGCGCATTAAAACGTTTGCCGCTTGCGGCAAATTCAAGAGGATCTCCTTTTTTTATAGCACCGCCAAACATGCGCACGTATACAATAACTCCCTGATGGTCGGAATACTGGAAATCAAAAATAAGGGCGCTTGCATCTTTGGAGCCTACTTGGGGCGGAGGCACACGCTTGATAACTGCTTCAAGAAGGGTCTCTACTCCTTCCCCTGTCCTACCCGAACATAGCAAAATGGAATCTTCTGGTATAGCAAGAAGAAGCGCTAGTTGACCGCGCACTTTTTCAACTTCGGCGAGCGGCGAGTCTATTTTTGAGATTGCAGGAACAATAACAAGACCCAATTCGCGCGCGGTGCGCAGTGTCGTGAGTGTTTGTGCTTGAACGCCCTGCGTTGCATCCACAAGAAGAACTGCTCCTTCGACCGCAGAAAGTGCGCGCGATACTTCGTAAGAAAAATCTATATGCCCGGGAGTATCAATAAGGTTAAGCTCATAGGAGGAGTCTTCCCAGTCATAGCGCATCCTGACAGGTTGCATTTTAATGGTAATGCCTCGCTCACGTTCAAGGTCCATCGAATCAAGCACCTGCTCTCGCATCTGCCTTTTTTCAATGGTATGAGTGCTTTCAAGAAACCTGTCGGCTAGCGTAGATTTGCCGTGGTCTATGTGAGCAATTATGGAAAAGTTTCTAATGTGTCGCACAGATTGAATATACTATTAGCTTAAGATGCGCGTCGGCTCGACCGTAACGGGAGCCGCTGGAGTAATTCTGCGTTTAAATGATGCTATTGCTTCAAGGATTTCTTGATTCTTTAGCAAAAGGAGCATTAGCACTATCAATACCAGCCCAACGATTCCAGCCGCAGCACCTTGAGCAAAGATACCCGGTAGGGTGTTTATGTCAACAAAGAGGCCCATAAGGACAAGTACGGCGTAGGCCCCCGCCCCACCGATCGTGGAGGCTCCAATACTCTGGAAAAGAAGCCTCCCGAAGCTACCGTATGAGAGATGAAAATCGCGCGCGAAGCATACCAGGCCTGCCCCGCATTGCACGAGCGCCCCAAGGCAGTATCCAAGTGCAAGCATAAGTACTACGGTTCCGGGCACATCGGAGACACGGAAGAGAGATTCAAGGAAGAATCTCCACAATAGGCTTCCCTGAAAGACAAAAAGAAGGATAAAAGCGCTGACTATCGTAACAATAACCGAAAGTATCCCGAGTATAAGCGGAATTTTTGTCTTTCCAGCCGCGTAGTAGGCCCGCGCGATAAGAAGCGTCATTCCTTGTGCGCACAGCGATATGATGAATAGCGCAAGAGCCGCCGCAGTAAGACGGGTTGCCTCCCAGTCAAAAGCGCCGGCACCAAGCACAACGCGCACTAACTGAGCGCGCAATACAACGACAAGTACCATAGCCGGAATGGACCAAAAAAGTATGTGGCGCAGCGCAGCTTCAATATGACTTCTGAATTGTGCCGTATCCCCTGCTGCATGTAGACGTGCCAGTGTTGGAAATGCTGCGACAGAATAGGAAACGCCAATAATAGTAAGTGGTACTGCTTGAAGGTTATATGCAAACATAAACACCGCAATAGACCCTTCTACAAAAAAGGACCCCAGTGCGATGAGTACAAGGAGTGATATTTGTCCGCTCGCAAGTGCAAGGGTACGCGGTATGGAAAGCTTCAATACTTCAAAAAAAGGTTTCCATACTTGACCTCGAGGCAACCGTTTTCTTTTTTCTGCAAAAAAGAACGGTACTTGAACAAGAAAATGCAGAAGCGCTCCTAGTACGACGCCCCACCCCAAACCTTCAACTCCGATGCGGGGGTACAAGACAAGAATGCCGATAATAATGCCGATGTTATACAAAAGCGGCGAGACGGAATACAGGAAGAACCTGTGACGCAGTTGGGTTAATGCAGCAAGAATGTTAGATGCGCCCAGAAAAATTGGCTGCAGTAACAGAATGCGCGTTAAGGAAATGAGATCCGCACGAGATGCTGCATCTGCGATACCTGGTGCGATAAGCGGAATAAGGAGCGGAGCTAGTACAAAAAGCACCGCTGCAATGACGCCCATCCCGATAAAGAATATGAGGAGGATTTGCCGCAAGAAAGAGACCATCTTTCCCTCCTCACTGTCTTCAAAGCGCGACAAAATCGGCAAGAGAGCATAGAGCGAAAGCAGCGAGGCAACGGTTGCAAACAAGAGGTCAGGAACGCGAAAAGCGGCATAGTATAAGTCGAGCGTATGGGTGGCGCCAAACTCTGCAGCGAGCAGTCTGTCGCGCACAAGCGCCAAGAGCTGCGAAGCAAGGGCGAAGCCTGCAAGTACGTACGCCGCTCTATGCATTCCACGCGTCTCTCGTCCAACTAGCGATAGAAGCGTGCGGACCATTTGTTATTGAGAGATAGGAGCGGTAGGTCTGTCTTCAGGAGGAATAACGGGTGGCGTAGAGCTCGCGAATGGATCTCTGCCTGCCGCCATGTTGGTAAGTATAAGCTTAACTTCCTGATTGTCTGGATTTGTCTGTACTAAGTTCTGGAATAGTGAGAGCGCTTCGTTCGATTTCTTCTGAGCGTAATATGAGAGACCAAGGAAGTATTTTGCGTTGGCATAATCGGGTACCAGGATAATGGCTTGCTCAAGTGGTGGAATTGCGTTTACCGTATCTCCAGCTGCGTAATAAAGAAGGCCAAGCTCAAACCATATTGACGCTACACCTGGGGCAGTCTGCACTGCCGCCGTGGCAGAACGAATCGCATTTGGAATGTCGTTGTCTGCAACGCGTAGCTGCACGTCAAAGAGAATCGCGTCGGTGTAGTTTGATTTAAGCGTAAGCGCTTTTACCAGCTGCTGACCTGACGCCTCTCTATTGCCGGCAACTGCTTCAAGACGTGCAAGCGCAAGAGGCAACTGCGGATTATTTGGATTACGTACAATAGCCTCGTCATACCTTTTTTTCGCTTCATCATATGCACCTGTTACCTTAAGCTGCGTAAGAAGGTCATACACGCGCCCAAGTGCGACATAGGGGCGATAATCATTTGGAGAAAGTGCTATTGCTTCTTGTCCGGCCGCTACCGCTCCTTCAAC
This sequence comes from Candidatus Parcubacteria bacterium, assembly GCA_014379165.1. Taxonomy (GTDB): domain Bacteria; phylum Patescibacteriota; class Minisyncoccia; order Phycocordibacterales; family SBAW01; genus GWA1-54-10. The sequence goes on along the minus strand of JACMMG010000029.1, from coordinate 3,908 downwards.
CGTACTCGTAAATTGAGCTTGTATCTGTTCTGCAGGAGTTGTTGTGTCTTGTGCCAATTGCTGAAGTCTCAGGGTAGACGCATTCATCACAAGCAAGAGCGCGTCAGGAATTTTTTCCGTAGCATATGCTCGCTGCGCATAACTCAGGCCACTTTCTACATTTCCTTCATTCAGCGCAACAGATCCTTTGCCTACAAATGCTTCCGCAATGAATCGTCGGTCGGTGACACCTGCAAGGAAGAACGATGCAACAAGAAGAGCAACCGCCAATCCCATCCCGCCAAGTGCATGAGCACGCGAAGAAGATCCCCCCTCTTCATGTGCATTGGAGCGGCCTTGCCGCCACAGAAAGCCGAAGGTTGCGCCACACAATACGAATGTAAGAATAATGAGACTCTGGCTCGGAACATAGAATATGATGGACGACATCAGGAACACGCTCCCAATACTCCCTAAAATTGCCGCGGTTCTTTCTTCGCGGCTTAAGACGCCAAGCCGAATAGCCCGCACGAGGCTTGCCAATACAAGAAAGAGCGGAATGAGCCAGGCGAGTAAGCCCAAGATGCCTACCGTTCCAAGGGCCGTCAAAAGCGTTGAAAAGCCCACCGCAAAATCAAGATTCCAAAATAGAGATTGATTTACTTCTGCGGGCTTGTGCATGATCCAGTTTTCCGAGAAGGTATTCGGGCCAGTACCAAGCGCAACACGGCCGAGCGAACCTTCCTGTGAGGCATTCATCACGTCCAAGGTTGAGGTGTATGAAGGACGCACTTCAAGAGAAGTCACTGGGAGAACGCTTGTGATACTCGCGTTTATTCCGGAACCAAAGAAGATAAACACCACCGACACGACGCCCGTAGCGATAGCAAACCAAGGAGTGGCGCGGGGAAACAGTGCGAGGAAAGAGTTATGCGAAGATGCACCCCGTCCTTCGCGTTCGAGGAAGAATACTACTAACGCCAGTGCTATAGAGAAGCCCAACAGAAAGCCCCACGCTACTCCGAAGTTGATAATAGCCAAGAGCAGAACAAGGACAGCGGCAACGCCCCCGTAGATACTTCGCCGCACCAGGGTCATTGGAGAGAGCTCAAGATGCGCAATAACAAACATCAAGAGAAGCCCAATCCCAAGTCCGAGATCATTCCACTTGCCGATAAGATTGACTGATCGATCGCTAAAGACACTTAGTGGCACCAGGCTGGTTCCAAAAAGAATAACAAGAAGCTGAAATGCTGTTACCCCGGCAAGCGTCCAAAATACGACTTTGGTGAGCAACGTATGGGTTCGCAATGTTCTGAACAATACAAAGGAAAGGATAAAGGCAAGAGACGCTATCGCAGTGAACGCAATCGTATCCGCATCCACACCGCTGCCCATAAACGCAATCGCGGGATCAATAGAGAAAAACGATGAAACAAAGTATACGAGCGGTAAAAGCAACACCAAGAGCGCCGCACGAAGACCATGTGCGCGCATCAATTCCCTTCCTCCTCCGCCGAGGGTAAAGAGAATTAAGGTACCGGCTACTAGCAACGTGAATAGCGCGAGCTTTCCTAACTGAAAAGGAAACCACGCGGTCGGAATGAATAGCACCAGAACCAGAACAATACTTGCTAGAAACAGCCCACGAGACCACGATAGAGGTTTTAATTGCATAACAATAATGCTTACGAAGGGACACTATGCCCTCCTTTTTTTATAAAGAGACCTGCTACAAGTATACTCCCCCTATACAACGTTTGTGAGTGGGGTGTGGATTAAGGAAATAGACGCGCAAATCCCGCCCTATAAGGGGCGGGATTTGCATCTCTAGCGCGCGCGTCTATAAGCCGAATTCTGTCCTGCCCAACCATAACTGGCTAGACATGAACTGCAATTTATCTGGTCCCCCGGTCGCCCGAAGGATCTTGCGGCACTTCTCGTCCCAGGAACGAGACACGGCCTTGCACTAAAGGATAAGGATTTTGCCGTTTCACCCTCGTTAAAAACGAGACTCGTCTCTGTTCGCACCTCTTGTGCTCGCTAGAAGCACACGGCAGGTGTTACCTACTACCCCAATAGCTTTTACGCCATACGTGTTCGGACTTTCCTCCCCACACTAACTTTGGCATCGTTGCATCGTGTTTTCGTAATTCTGCCACAAGATTTTATATTGCAACAAAACACAATGCCAAAGTTAGTGTGGGGCTGCAGTTCAACGCGCTAAATATTATTGTACCACAATTATGTCCCCTTCGGCAAGAGTATGTTCGTCTGCAAACCCCGCTGGGACTTCAAGCACGTATTTTGCCCGGGGAGTTTCAGGATAAAAGGCCGTTGGGTACGTTGAAGGTGTTATATTTTTTTCAATTGTAATGATCGACCCGTTGCTGCCTGCCCAAATAATATCGATGGGAAATTGCATGTCTTTCATCCATATACCCCAACTTCCTTCCTCTTCAAACACGAAGAGCATGCCGTTGCCCGGAAGCAAAGAGGCTCTATCGGAAAGCCCCTTACCGCGCGAGGCAGGAGTCGAAGCTACTTCCGCTTCGATCGTGGTAGATCCAACAGTAACGCTCGTTTTAGCCAACTGCGTCATTATAGTTGGTGTGTCGTGAGGTTCAGTAATATAAAAGACCGTTGCAAGCACGAGCGCTACAGCAATAAGTGCGATATATATTTTTACTGCCACAACGCAAGTATAACTCCCATCACGCACAACACGAGCAGGTAATAACCACTGTTAAGAAGCCAAAAACTCCACGGCCTGCGTTCCCATAAGACCGCTCCTACTGTTGCGGGTGCAACGAACCCAAGCCAGCTCCAGAACCCTGCCTGAAGCCCCGCGTTTATACCGCTTATCTGCAAATATGTCGCGGCAAACACCAGCGAATGAGCAAGCACATACGCCATCACTAAAGCGAAGGCGAACTGAATACCGTACTGAAGTCCCATATTGCCGGGCTTCATTCCTTTCTTTACTTCCTCGGTCCAACCGATCTGGGCCTGCCACATTTTTCCAAATAGCGCCCCAAACCACACATACCCTATGACCATTGCAACAACTCCGCATGCTAGGACCGCAAGATAATTTATTGGAACTTCCATAAATAAGAATTATTAAAATAATAAAAGTACCTACCTTAATTATATACCCACCACATAGACCCTTAGAAAACCTCGGCGGAGGCGGAGAGAATCTCACTCCTGAGCCTCCGGCTCTAACAAACCCCTCGGTTTGTTTGTTCCGCCACGGGAAACTCCCGTTTCCCGACCCCTTCCCCGTTCGAATCTCACTCTCCCTCCGTCATCAAAAATGACTACCGATTGGTAGTCATTTTCGCCGAAGCGGAGGCGGAGAGATTCGAACTCTCGAACCCTTACGGGTTACGCGCTTTCCAAGCGCGCGCACTAGACCACTATGCGACGCCTCCAGTGTTTATGCATACTACCCTATCACATCTCCCACACCTTCTCACCCTTGCCAATATAGCGATATATCGCTATATTCTGTGCAATGCCTCATATTACAAAACAACAGAGGAGGGAGGGTGTTGCGCCTGAATTTTCCGAACAACTCATCGAGCTACTGGTTTTTTTGAAAGGCCGCTCCGGACGTTTATTTTTGAAAGAATTTCTGACCGATACGGAGCAAGTCATGTTTGCAAAGCGGCTCGCAATTATACTCATGCTCAAGCAAGGACAATCCTATTATCAGATACTTAAAAAGTTTGGAGTAAGCGTTTCCACATCACGACGCATTCATGAAAAGCTCCTCAAGGGCGACTTCCGCGTTATCGAAAGAGTGATCAAAAACAAGAAACAGCGCGAACATTTCCGAAAATGTTTTTATCGGCGACAGCGTGCATGTGGGGAGCAATGCAACAATAAGACAGGGTATTAAAATCTGGCCGAACAAAATAATA
>JACMMG010000028.1 GCA_014379165.1 Candidatus Parcubacteria bacterium | reverse complement strand
TAAACGCTTTGCATCGGAAAAAACGTTGAAAAAACCACGCGGCGGAACGCGATTCTCTAGTGACTGGGTGAATCCTTTTTTTCTCATACGTTTAATTACTTTCAAATATGCGCAGCTGCGGGCTGCCGGAACTGAGCGCATATATGCTGTCGCCTTCTACATCGAACGAGGCACTTCCAAGGCCCGGTACCGATATGCTGCTGCGGGGCGAGAGTGCGCTACCGTCCTTAGAAAATAACTGCAGCTGCTTGCCGCTTTTGCTGCTTCCTACAAACAAGAACTGCCCCGAGACACGCAGGGACGTTACATCGCTGCCGATATCAATCGCGGGCATCGCAGTAGAGAGCCCGGCGGTTGCGGAAAAAATGTCGCTGGCATCAAGCACATATAAGTCGTTCCCGGAGTTGGAAGCGCGACCAATATAAATACCGTTTCCACTGAGCGCTATAGAGCGGCCGTCGGCATCGCCCGGCAAATCGCTTGCGGCGCCTGGTAATTCAGAAACGGCTGCAGGATCGCTTGCGTCGAGTACCATAAGTTCCTTACCGCGTGTAGTCGCAAGATACGCAAGCGTATGTGCGCCACTTCCGCTGCCTTCTTGCCGTACGATAAGGCCGTACGCCGAGGTATTGAGCTCTTTGCTACCAAGGTAAAGCGGATTCTCGGGCAAGGAGACGTCAAAAATATGCAGCTCTGGGCCGGTGGTTTCCCGCGTCGCGACATATACCCGCCCGGCGTAGTAAGCAACCCGCCACCCTTGGGGGTAAGAACCGTGCGGGTCTACGCTAAGGGGCACGCTAGCCACAAGGAATGGTGTTGCGGGCTCGGTTACGTCAATAACTTGGAACTGATTTGAAGTAGAAGCTACCGCTAGATACGCGTACGTCCGGCCGCTTCCCGCGTTGCGCGCCACGTCTATCGCATTTGCAGGGTCTTCGAGCGCAAAACCGTTTGTAAGTGCGACGATGCCACTTCCCTTTGCAATTGAAAGATACGGACTCTGACCAATCGCAATATATGATGTGCCGGAAAGTACATCGATGTCCCTGGGCGTGCCCGCAAGCGTATACGAAGCGCTCGTAGTCAAGCCGTTCCATTGCCCTTTTGGCTGCGCCAACAGGCAGTCACTCCCCTGCGCCAGCACTTCGGATGGATTCGTCAAATTAGTAAAAAGTGACGTAGTGGTTGTGGGGTACCCTACAACCTGCCAAGACACAATAGCTTCTGCATATTTAGCGCACGAGGAAAGATCAAGTACCGCACTTTGTAAGTAATAACAAAGTCCGCCATCCGCGCATGAAGGGTCACTGTCTTTAACCGCAGCAGCCGAAGAAACCGCAAAAAAATTCTCTTTTGCTGACGCGCGCATATCTTCCAGAGTGGTCTTTGCTTTGTAGAGGGCTTCGTTGCTCGTTTCGGACGCAACGGCCCAGTAACTTGAGCTCCAACTTGCAAGAATAACGCCGCCCATGACAAGCGAAAGGAGCGCGAGCGCGATAACAAGCTCGAGCGTTGAAAATCCTTGCTTACCAGCTGATAGCGCCCTCATGGTTTATTGTTATTTCGCTTGTAATGCCGCGGTTAGGATCTGTAAGCGTAATTGTTCCCTCAAAATTGCTATTGCCGCTTAATTGTTCGAATACTATCTCTACCGGTGCACCTGAAATTTCGATATCGTACGCTTCTTCAACGACTCGGTGCGACAACGGGTCGGTGGCGTACGCACTCTGCGCAAACAACACATACGCATCTGGATTATCTGCCGGATATATGGCAAGTCCGTGCGGCGCTTGCCCGACGTTGTCCATTGCGTCGGCGCGCGCGTTTTGCAAAAGTGTTACAATCGTACGCTCTTCGCCACGAAACGAATTTCCAAAAAGGCTTCCCATATCAATAAACATCGCGAAGGTTCCGATAATGGCAAAAAGGCCGATCACGATCAATATCTCGAGCAAGGTGAATCCGGCGGTTGAGCTTCGCCTAAAATTGATGGTATGCGAGACGCGGCTGAGGACCGGACCGCGCAATATGGAGCATATTGCAAGGGAGGACCGCAAGCCGCAACGAAGCAGGCCGCCATTTTGGGCGAAGCTACGGATGGAGATTCTGGGTGATGCCATATATAGGAGTGATTATCGAAACCGCAATGAACCCCACGACAACGCCCATCACGATCATGAGCGCAGGTTCAACAAGCGTTGAGAGGTTTTTCGTAAACTCATCAACTTCGTGCTCATACAGTTCAGAGAGGTACACAAGCGTCTCGGAAAGAGTACCGCTTCTTTCCCCCACTGCTATCATGTGCCCCACGATCGGCGGGAAATAACGCGTCTCGCGTATAAGATGCGTAGAAATTTTTTCACCACGGTTAACCACCTCGCCAAGCTCGTGCAGTTGCGCGCGATACACAAGGTTTTTAGTGGTGTCGGCAACGATCGGAAGCGCGTCAGAAAGCTTGACCCCGCTGCGCAGCAGAAGCCCCAAGGTGCGCGTTGTGTTAGCGATGTTGTAATAGCGCACGATAGTACCCATTAGTGGCGTACGCACGAGCGCGTGATCAAAGTAAAAATGCACGCGTTGACTGCGTCTAAGCAGGATCGTTGTTGCAATACCAACAAGGACAACTCCAACCATAACGAGCAGGCCCCAATGCTGCATGAAAACGCTTGCTGCCATAACAATGCGCGTTGTCAGCGGCAATTCCATATTGAGCGAGGTGAAGATCGGTATAATCTTCGGGAACAAATAGAGCATCAAAAATGCAGTGATGCCTATCGTAGCAAGCGTAATGACCGCTGGGTAAATAAAAGCGCTTATAACCTTACGGCTGAGGATCTGGCGCTTTTTTAATTCGTCCGCAAGATAATTGAGGCAAATTGAAAGCGTGCCGCTGCTTTCTCCAATTTTTAAAATCGAGATCGTAAAATTGCCGAACACGCGCGGAAATTTGCCGAAGCTTTTGCTGAGCGATTGTCCGTTACTTATGTCTTTGAGCACATGGTCGAGCATCCGGGCTTGGCCGCCGCGACGGGCCTGCGCGCGCATTATATGGAGCCCTTCAATGAGCGGCACGCCCGCATTAATAAGGAACGCGAGTCGGCGGGCAAAAAACATCTGCTCTTTAAGAGAAAAGCGTGGGGTCGAATAGTTAAGAAGCTTTTCGTACAAATCTGAAGCAATTTTTTTATACTCCTTTGGCGTCAACTGTTTGAAACCCTTAAATTGAGGAAGCTTTTTAAGAAACGGGAGCGGAGGAAGCTTGAAATTCGGCCGTAGCGGAAACGCATTCGACCCCAACTGAGAAACCCGAGCAAACTGTAGTTTTAAATAATTCATACTATTTTATTATTCATGTACGACCCGAAGCACCTCTTCTACGGTGGTCTCGCCTGCGCGCGCTTTGGCAATACCGTCCTCAAGCATGGTTGTCATCCCATTTTGAACTGCAATAGCTTTTAGTTCGCTTGAGGGAGCCTTGCGCAAAATGGCCGCACGGATATCATCGTCAGCTGCAATAACTTCAAGAATTGCCAACCGCCCGCGGTACCCGCTCCAGTGACACGCCTCGCATCCTTTTCCCCGCCAGAGTGTCTCATTTTCTGTAAAGGGCTTTTGTATGGAAAGACGCTGTAACAGTTCTGCTTCCTGCGCGCTCAATTGATGCGATACTCTGCACTGCGGGCATATGCGCCGCACCAGGCGCTGTCCCATCGCAATAGCGATAGTTGAGGCCACCAAATATGCGTCTACGCCCATGTCCAAAAGTCGCGGAAGCGTTGTTGCCGCATCATTCGTATGGAGCGTTGAAAGAAGAAGGTGGCCGGTGAGGGCGGTATTAACCGCAATATGGGCGGTTTCAGAATCGCGGATTTCACCAACCATAATCACGTTCGGGTCCTGCCGTAAAATAGAGCGAAGGCCGTTTGCAAAGGTGAGCGATGTCTTGGCATTTACCTGAATTTGTTTAACACCTTCCACAGCATATTCAATCGGGTCTTCAATCGTAACAATCGAGACATCCGGCTTGTTGAGCATTTTTAATATTGTGTAGAGCGTTGTGGTTTTTCCTGAACCGGTCGGACCGGTAGAAAGGATCATGCCGTTAGGACGCTTTATCGCCTGAAGAATTTTTTCCTGATCAATTCGGCTGAATCCAAACGTGTCGAGCGTATAGTTTTCGGCAGTGTCGGTCAAAAGGCGCATAACCGAATTTTCACCATGGTATGTCGGCACAATCGAGACGCGGATGTCGACGTTTTCGCCGGAAGGCAGTGTGTGGCGCACGCGTCCGTCTTGCGCGGCGAAGTGCTCGTCGGTACGTAGCCCAGAGAGGACCTTAATGCGCGAAATGATCTCCTGATGCACTGATTTCGGGAAAGTATAAAGGTCCTGCAAGACGCCGTCGATGCGCATTCTGACCTTAACTTCCTGGGCGGTAGGGTCGATATGAATGTCCGAGGCCCGAAGCGCGTGGGCATGGCCTATAAGGGAGTCAACGAGAAAGACTATGGAGATGTCCTCCCCCCTTTTCAACTCATCATCAATTTGACTCAGGCGTCCCAGGTGCGCCTGCCCTGTAGAAAGCGGCATGGCGCTCTTATACAGGAAAGTATTGTGCGTGTCTAGAGGCTATGTAAAACAATCAAAAATAATGCAGGCCTCTCGCAATCTTTGCGAGAGGCCTGGCGTCGCCGCGCTCAGGCGGCTAGTTCTGCTCGAGCGCCTTGGATGAGTGGGTTCTGCTTTCCTCCACCGCTGCAATCATTCCCCCAGCGCCGAAGACACAGATCGCAATGAGGGCAAGTACCCCCATCACTGCAACCGGGTGGGACTTTGGGCCAAACGGATAATATGTCATCTGTCTCCCTCTCTATCAGGATCTGGGAAAGACGCGCGAATAACTCGCAATGTCCTCCTTGTATTATGAATACGTTATTTAAAACCTTTTGTCAAGCTTTGCGTATAGTTATTTTCTAAAAAGTTTTGAATCTCAACCTAAATGTGCATGGTCGTTGTATATCCACATACGCCATGAGAAATTTTCAAGCACCTTGTCGTAGATGAGTGCTGAAAGGCCGGTATTTTCTGTTTTTGCCCGTGCCTGAAAATTCCTAAAATTATCTCCGCTTAACGATGTATCAAGTAGCACTCGGGCAAATATCGTCTTCATAAAAAATCCGTGCCCCACAACAAGTATCGATTTTTCAGGTCGATTCTTCAAAAAATCGAGTGCTTTATCCGCACGTGCAATAATATCGTCAAAATTCTCGCCATCCTCCACCCTTAAACCAGACGTATGAAGGCTTTTGTCCCATTTCTTCCATAATGCATTGGCCTCCTCGTCGCTGTAGGGTTTGCCATTAAGCCGAGTTGGTTTAATACGCTCTACAAACAATTCCTCATAGTGCGGAGTTTTGTTAGTTGTTTTTGCAATCGCTTGCGCTGTTTCTCTTGTACGCGGCCATGGGCTTGATATCAAAGTATCGAAAGAAAGATTGGCTACCCTTTGCGCAATTGAAATGGCCTGCTCTTTTCCTTTCGCATTTAAGGGAGAGTCAGGAGCCTGGAAAACAGGCGCGGCGTTTCCCTCACTTTCTCCATGCCGGACAAAATAAACAATCTTTTTGAAGTCTGTATCAGACATGAATTTTTATTTCTACTCGAACGTCGATGTAATTACCGTCGATATCTCCGTCGCCATTCATCCAGAATTTTTCGGGGATTGCTTTGTACATGCGGCGCGGGTAGTCACCTAAATACTCTTCTGGTTTTCTGGGCTTTCCTCCTTTTCTTCCAAATGTATATTTAGCTGCTTGTTCAATGTCTTTCGGATCGGTTAGCGCCTGCGCCTTTGCCTTTATATACACCCCTTCGCCCGTGCCTTCTGGAGCAGCCGAATCATAGATCACGATAAAAATATCTTGATTTTCTGCAATATTTTTTGAGTGCTGGTTCTCCTTCCAAGATGCCCAATAAAAGTTATATACCTCATCAAATGCGCAATATACAGGTGTATTCCAAGGCTGGCCATCCTTAGAAACAGAAGCAATCGTCATATAAATAATCTTCGAAATTATCTCTTTTGCTCTCTCAGCGCTAGGCATATTTATTTTCAACCCACTTTAATATAGTTTCGGCAAATGCATTTTCGCGATTTTCGTAGTTATGATTGCCGCCTTCTATAAATTCGATTTGGACATCAGATGAAGAGATCGCTTTTGTTTTGATAAGTTCCATTTCCTCTTTTAAATTATTGATCTTTATATCGTCATACTCGCCCGCAACTATTAGTATTGGCTGAGTCAAACTTGCCAACTGCTCGAATTTTTCTGGTTTCGTAGCATATGGTAAATTATGCGCTGCCCCACCTTCTTGGAAGAGACTTAAGTAGGTTTGCGCGCTCAGTTTATACCAGTTCCACAACTGGCCGTCTAAAAGTTCGCGCGGCTGCCCCTGTGCAACAAATGCTTGTGCCTGTAAAAGCAGTTTTTTATGATTTTCGCTGTACTTTACTTGCGCGGAGCCCACTAAATCTGGGGGTGATGCAAGAATTACGCCTGCAATATCTTCAGACGGATTTTTGTAGAGGTAATAAATTGTTTTATTAGAACCAAGACTATGTCCAAGCAGAATAATTTTTGAATATCCAAGCTCGCGCGCTTTGGCAACCCATGCTGTTATATCTTTAAGGCTATCTTCAAATAATTCGTACACAACACCAACTCGCTTAAAGTTCCAGCCATTATCTTTTTTGTTAATCGGCTTGGTGGCTATGTCGTTTATGTGCGAATAACCACGATTGTGCGCGTAGATAAAACCAATACCTTTTTCGGCAAGCCGCTCACCAAGCACGTTTGTAAAGAAATTCTCAATAACGTTGCCGGACATACCGTGCACTCCGATTACACACGTATCTTTGCCTGGGTAATGTGCGCCCATGAGGCGCAGATCATCCTCTGTCCAGACGTATTCAAATTTCATAATTATCCTTTGAGTTTTTTTGCTAACTCAGCAAGTTTGGTGTCGTCGGCACGTTCATAATCGTGCGAGGAGATGTAGCCTTCGTACTGGTCAAAATATTTCGCTATCTTTGACTCAATAACCTTAAACTCTTTCATGTCGGCGGTGCCGTGCATGGGGAAAAGCTTTGCATGTATATGGTCTACCCCAAAGCCCTCAAATACCATGGCACTTCGGCCTACATCCTCGAGCTTCGAGTCGAGCAAGTTTGCCACTTTTTTTGTGGCAAGAATTAAACCCGTCAAAACGTCATCGGGCAATGCAAATGCATAGCTTGGATGATGCTCTTTAGTTATGACAACGGTAGTGCCCTCGGTATTGGGAAAAATAGAGAGAAAAGCTAAATGCTTTTCGTCTTCCCAAATAGTATAGCTCGGCGCCTCACCCCGTACGATTTTGCAAAAAATGCAGTCCTCAACCATACGTAGGATAATAGCATTTTCGAAAACTCTTAAGAAAAATTACTTTGAACTCCACGTCGTCTCTTCCATATTTTTCCTCCAAGCCATATCAGCGGGAATGCGGTTACGGCAAGGGCTATCGGGTACCAGTGCGAAGAGAGGTCCCAGCCGACAAATACGCCGACTATACCCCCCAATGTTCCAAGTACACCAAGCACAATAATGTGGCGCAGTGGGTTCGCGGGTGCGAGCATTGCGGTAACATACCCACCCGCGACCGTGTAAATGCTTCTATATATAAACGCAAGGACCAACATCCATGTAACATATAATCCTTGCTCGCTTGCGGGCGGAAAGACGCCGAGCGCTTCCAATATATAGTCTGTCCCGACGCTTAAGATAACGACGGTCAAAAACCCCGCCACTATTGCTCCAATGCTTTTTAGAATAGTCATATAGCTTTTATCTTATACTATATTTCTTTCTCCTTTATTTGCTCCTTGTATAACTCGTGCAATGCGTTTAGCGCGCGTCTCGGCAAGTTTGCCGTGCAAAATCCACCGATACAGCATTTTCTTCATCGAGGGCGGATACAGCTCAAAATTCTTTTTCGCGGTTTTGTTTTTTGAAAGTGCTTTTTTAAGCTCTAGGGGCATGGGCGGATCTTTTGGTATCCCGTAGTCATGGGTCGGCCTTGAGAGGCCCAATGTATAAAACCGTTTGCCCTCTGTGCTCATCTTGCCCTCCTTAAGGAGCCGCTTGGCGTAGGAGAGCGTGTTGTCACTCCATTTACTTTTACTATTGCGGCGGGAGAAATGCCGCAAAAAAGTATCTTCGTCGAGTCGTTTTATGGTCGTATCTATCCAGCCATAGCAAATTGCCTCTTCTATCATCTGTCGATGCGTAGGCGCAGTCTTCCCTGTGTGCTTTTTGTGCAAAATAACCGCGACTTTTGTTTCTTTTTTGTGATTTTTCCGAAGCCATGCCCTAAACTCACGTGCGCTGTAAGCGTTGATGGTTTTAATATCCATGCCGATTATTTTTTAGCCTTTTTAAGATTTTGCGTAACTCGCAACTTAACAATCTTGGTTATTAAGTCAAAAGGTAGCGGCTCGTCGATAGGAAATTGTATAGTTCCTTTCCCTCCTTTATATTTCAACAAGTCTTTTTTGAAGATTTTGATTGCTCCAGACCCCGGATACAATCCTATATGTTTTTCAAAGCCGCCAAAATGCACCAAGTTACCGTTTAATTTAAATGTAGGAATGCCATAGCTAATCGCTTCCGTTGCGTTTGGTGCCGCTTTTTTGATCGTTGCGCGTAATTTCTTCAAAATACTCTGAACATCTTTCGGGTAGTCCTCTATATAACTGTCGATGTCTTTATAGGTTTTCATGAAAATAGTATATACCTATCAATATTTTTGTTCCAAAACTATTTCTTATTTTCTAATTCGCGCGAATTAGAAAATAAGATGAGTTAAGTTTAAAGGCTTGTCAAGATATGCCCCAGAAGCGCGTGCTCCTTCGAAGCAAGACGGTAAAACACATTCAGGCTCCGCTGTTCTTTTTCGATAAATCCGGCTCGTTCGAGCATAGTGAGATGCTTAGAGGTTGAAGTAAACGAGAGCCGTATGGCCGCTGAAATATCGCCAACATTCCCTTCCCGCTTTATTTTAAGAAGGGTAAGGATGGCAAGCCTGCGGCGATTGGCCAGGATCTTCAATTGGCGTTCAAATTCTATCTCCTTTTTCACGCGCGGCAGTATATTCTAATTCGCGCGAATAAGAAAGTAACAAAAAAATATCTCCTGCATCTGAGTAACCCGTAATGTTAAATGGGTGGAAATAAAAAAGAACCGCCCGTGGAAGTGCGGCTCTGTTAAAGGTTTTGAATCCATGTATTTTGAGAGAATTGTATGCTCTTGTCGAAATTCTGGCGGAACCGAAATCCGGCTCGCTGAAGCACTAGTTGGCTCCCGATGTTTTCTCGCCGAGCGCTTGCATACAGAGTTTTAAACCCTCTGACGCGAAACGCGTGCGGAACAAGAGCAACGGTTGCGACGGTGGCAACGCCTCTCCCGCAGTATTCCTCGCCGACCCAGTAAGCTATTTCCGCGTCGGAGGGTGAAAGAGGCGTAAGATTAACGCTTCCCACCAAACAGCTGCCGCTCCAAATTCCCCACCGGGACTTTTTCGGATTTAGGGGTGTTTCGATGCTCACACGTACGCACTCTAGGGTGGGGTATTTTTGCGCAGTCACGTCATTCCCCCGGTTCAAGTGCTCCCAATTAGCCTCGATGAGCTCAAACAGCGGCGCCGCGTCTGCAGGAGCGAACTGACGAAGCACCACCCCTGTCTTGCCGGTCTCAATCGACTTTTCAGGAGACAAGATGATCATCAGAGTTACTCCCTCGCTTTCTAGCGGAGAACCATACCGCGAATTTTAGTTCTTGTCAGCCCCCGCCCGAGCTATTCAGTTGCCTCAGTACTTTTTGAGTGTTACCCCACAATCTCTTCCTTGTTGCCTTCAACAACTATTGCTTGGCCATCTCGGAGCGTTTTGTAGGGAATGTTTTCTTGCACAAAGAATTCAACCATCGTTTTAACTGCCGCAGCTTCTTCATGATTAGACATGTAATGAGGCGCGATCGAATATGAAACGAGGTTAAGTCCCTCCCATATCGGCTCAGCTCCGTAGACTTCTTTCACAACTGCCACGGGGTCCACTATCTCTAGCCCGATGAGCGTCGGTGCTGCAACAACAGCACCTGCGCTAAAACCCCCATACACTATTTTGTCTTCTTGTAAGAGCGTTTCAATTGCTTGATCAAATCCGCTTTGAAACATGGCGCTTCGCAAAAGAAACGCATTGCCTCCAAGCGTCCACACGGCGCCATAGGTTGAAAGTTCTGCTGCTAGCTCTACTTGCTTGCCAAAATACGTGCGCAAATCCAGATGTTCGCCCTTTAGGCCTATATTTTTAAGTTCCTCTATATATGAGGGCAATTTATCCGCTTTAGACTCTTGGGAATACATGTCGGCGGCGTTGGAAATGACGGCTGTACGCTTGTTTTCGCCCACAAGTGCTGCAAAGCGTTCGGGTTGATTCCCTAGGTGATATGAAGAGAGGTAAAGACGCATATATAAATAGTAGCATCCTGAAAAAGCAGATAAAAAAAAGAAAAGGCATTCCAACCAGTGGAAGCCTCTTAGAGTTCGATGAGTCGAAGAATTCATTCGAACTGATCGCAAGTATCCCCGTCCATCGGTGTCCATGGTTGGCAAGAAATGCCATAGACTGTCTGAGCATCCTGCTGCTTAGAATTTGGAATGCGGATTGTCGCGGTTTTATCCCCGTTTCTTATCATTTCCTCCAGGTCCGCATTCAGTGGCAAGCCAAGCTTGCGAACGGCGTCTTCCACCAGCGTTTCCCCCACATACTCGCCTTGAGTTTCATCGCAGAAAACGACACGCACTGTATTTTTAAGCATGGGTTTCGCGTCCCTTCATGCGCACTTCAAGTTTCGC
>JACMMG010000027.1 GCA_014379165.1 Candidatus Parcubacteria bacterium | reverse complement strand
TCTACCAACTGAGCTACTCCGGCAAAAGTCGAGGAAATAATACCATGACCTACTCTAAAAGTCGTGCCGTGGTAGCCCGTTTGCTAGGAGCGCGGTTTTTCCTTCCGTTCCCTCTATTTAAACCGGCGTACGTCGGACTGAGAGAATCGCAATTGGGACAAATCAATCTAAGATTTGCTTCAAAATTGTTTCGCCAATTACCATCAATATGATCTGCCACCAAGGGTACCAGACCAGTTTTTGGATTTACTTGCGACCATCCATATATACAGCATTTGTTCCCAAATTTTCTACGAAGATACTTTTTTACAGGATTCGTTACAATCCCCGTGGTACGAAGACCGACCTCTGTGCCTAATTTCCAATTCTTTACATAAAGTTGATGTTCAAATTCTCTCTGACAGAGATTACTACAATATTTGTAGCCTGGCCGCTCGGGCTCCTTTCCGCACTCTAGGCACGGGGTTCTTGATTTTCTTGGCATGGGCATAGTCCGACCTTATCACAAAATACGACCTACAAACAAAATGATTCCTGGTCGTAGATTAAGAATTTTAAAACAAGAGCCGTTGGCCGGAATCTCACTCCTGAAGTCTTCGACTTCTTTCAAAACCCACGGTTTTGAATAATTTCCTCCACGGGGAACGTCCCTGTTCCCCGACCCCTTCCCCCGGTTCGATTCCGGCCCACAAAAATTTTAAATTTTCTAGAGCCGTTGGCCGGAATCGAACCGGCGACCTACTCCTTACCATGGAGTTGCTCTACCATCTGAGCTACAACGGCTTATAGCCCAAGCGGGCAGTTATAAATTACTACAGATTAAGGAGAAACAAAACCGTGATCGGCTACCAATGTATCTGTTCAACAAGCCGTGCTTGCCTTTCATTACCCTCTTTGAAGTTGATAGTTGCGCGGCGGCGCTTGCTGTATGAAGCTTCAAGACCTGCCTCATCAAGCAATTGCGTCATTTCTCTTCCTAAAAGTCCTTTTTCAAAATCAGAGATGTCCGGAAGCGCGTTAAGGATATTCGACTTAGCTTCAAGCAACGCGGCGATTGTCCACGTCTGGTTTGCTTCGCCGGTATTGGTGGCATAGATTTCAATTACTTCGTCGCCCTCGGCGTAGACTTCTTCCGGGTCAAGCACCACCTCATCTGCTTCTCCTGTGATATAGAAAAGTTCGCGCGGAGAACCTGCAGCCTGCACGGTGTTTACCATGCGCGCGGCAATGTCATACGCAAGAGCAAAATAACCTTGCCGGCTCAAGCCGCGTGCAACTAAGTGTGCCAATATAGGCCACATTGTTTCCGGACCCTGGTATGCATAGAAATCGGTAAGGCTCTTGTAACGCAACGCAATCGAACGCGGGCCCGCGGACGTTTGAAATTCCGGTGTAAAAAAGTTTTTAAGTACGCCAGCAATATAATGAAATTTCTCTTCTTTCGGTAGAGAATCAAATATTCCAGAATTAAGAATCTCCGGTTGGACGGTCGAGAGCATTTGCAATGCCCGAACTTCATCACTTGCCGGGTCGCGATCAAGCGCTGCTGCAAATGTTTCTCGATCGGACTGCCAGAACAGCTCAAACGTTTTGGCTTGCAGTCTGCGTGCAAGCGCCTTCCATCGCACACTTTGGCTGCGCTTAAGATGCGAAATCATTTCCGATGCATAGGTGAGCGCATCATATGCATAGCCTTGTACTTCGAGATATGCGAGCGGCCGAACAAGGTTCGGATATTTGCCGTCCTCGTGTCTATATGAAATCTTGCCATCGCGCAGCACATGAAACTCTGCGTGGCCATCGCCGTTTTCCCGAATGGTTTCAAGAAGGCCGAGCTCAGATTCATGAATTTTCTTTTCTATCCACTTTGCAGCGCGTATCATTACTTCGCCTATGGTAATTTCTTCACCAGTTATATGCTCAACTCGCTCAGAAAGTATGCTTCTGCCATAGCGCTCGCAATACTCCCCTAACAACACCACCCACAGGGGTGTAGCATCGACGGTAGTATAAATAATGTATGCGCCGGGCACCGTTTGGCCGTATGTCTTTTGGAACATCTGAAGAATTTCTTGATTAGCATTGGGGTCATCAGAACGACGATATTCATGTGCGATCTTGCCTGGCTCTTCCTCCCTTTGTGGAACATGACGCGTACCTTGTGTCTGAGCAAGTGAAGTAAGAACAAGATGTGCTATATCTTGATGCGCTATAAGAAACCTGGCAGTCCACAGCGAGTCGCGGCCAAATACTGCGCCACGAAAAAGGGCGTTACCCGACGCTTGTAACCCGCGCTCCGTTATCATTTCTTTTACTTGAGCGTAGAGATCTTCTTCACTAAAGATTTTCGAACTGCGCGAAAGAGCCTCCATAATTCACCTGACGAACGGCTAGGAGTAATATTTCACTCGAGAGTATCCTCATTGTATGTGCGCACAGCAAAAGGTCGAGGGGAGATATCCCCATGAACGCTTCATCCTGTCAATTGCTTCTTGGAGAGAAACTACGAAACGAGGCCAACTATTGAGCGGGCAAAACTCAAAACGAGGTTAAGCACCGCAATGAGGAAGCTAATGAAAAGCTCAAGAAGCCCGAGTAAGAACCCAAGCACCATGTGGAGAAAATTTGTAATGACGTCCATAACTTTATTTTACCATATCAAATTAGCCTAAGCCTCAAGTGCCTAAGGCAATTAGCGGTTAAGACCCCCTTTTGAGAGCGCGGCCTAAGGTACGATGCTTGGACCGGGATTATTCAGGACACTGTATTGAGTCGAGAATTCTATCAGCAATGTTTTTGGAATTCGTAGGACTTGAGATCCTTACACTCCACGATCCGCAGAATGATCCGACTCCAAGATGAAATCCTGCTTCTGTCTTATTCTCTAGCGTTTTTGTTTTTTGGCCAGCAACCACATGTTCGCCGACCTGAGTATTGTCTTCACTTGGGAACCCTTTTCCGATAGTAGTGAACTCCACTATATAACCGTCTCCTTGCAGGTGCACCGAACCAAACGGACCAGTACCCATCGTGCGACCTGATGTTGTGAGTTCCCAATTCGAAGGATATTTGAATCCTACAGTGTCATTGTCATATTGAGACCAACCATCTTCCGCAGCGGTGATTTGCCCTTCTATTTCAGTAGCATCACTATCTTTTTGCGAATAAAAATAAATCCCTCCGCCTACGAGAAGCACTACCAAGATACCTAAAACAACTTTGGTGTTCATATATCAAATTATTTATTAAACGCCTTAAGTATATACCCTGGCTCTGATAATATATCTACCTGCAAGAGGGGTTGGCTTGGGTTCTCTTCTGATTAGAGACACATTGGAAAATATCATTTTTTAAGCTAGAATGAGCCACGTTTGCGGGAGTAGCTCAACTGGTTAGAGCGCCGCCC
>JACMMG010000026.1 GCA_014379165.1 Candidatus Parcubacteria bacterium | reverse complement strand
TCAGGAGTTCGATCCTCCTCTCCGGCTCCGGTGGAAAAAGAACAGATACAAGCGCGAATTGCTGAGATAGAAACGGCTATGCAACAGCCGGATTTTTGGGGCTTTCCCGATAAGGCGCAAGCAATGATACGGGAGCTCAGTGAGCTTAAGGCCGAGGCAGAAGGTGGCGATAAATACGATAACGGCAGTGCGGTACTTTCTATCGTGGCCGGTGCAGGTGGTGATGATGCAGAAGATTTTGCTCAAATGCTGTTTGAAATGTATCGCAAGTTTACGGAAAAGCGCGGATGGGGTTTTAAACTTTTGCATGAAAATAAAAATGACCATGGCGGTTACCGCAACCTTTCGGTTGAGATAGAAGGGAAGAAAGTATATAGAACGCTAAAAAATGAGTACGGGGTTCATCGACTTGTTCGCATCTCGCCGTTTAATGCGTCGAAAAAGCGCCAGACATCGTTCGTATTGGTTGAAATTTTGCCGGTTTTGGAAAAAGTCTCTGCTATTGATATTTCTCCGGATGATCTAGAAATTACGATGGCGCGCTCGAGTGGCCCAGGCGGACAAAATGTAAATAAACGCGAAACTGCAGTACGAGTTGTGCATACACCAACTGGGCTTTCCGCGCATGTCGATGGCGAACGCACACAGGGTGCAAACAAAGAAAAAGCGCTCGCTTTGGTTAAAGCAAAACTTCTTCGTCAACTTGAGGTAGAACGCAAAGAAAAAATCTCCGACCTTTCCGTTGCAGCAGGGAAGATAGAATGGGGCTCTCAAATCCGCTCCTACGTGCTTCATCCTTACAAACTAGTCAAAGATCATCGCAGTAGTGTTGAGGTTCATGATGCTGAAGGAGTGTTGGAAGGAAATATCGAACCGTTTCTTGAGGCAGAGCGTAATTAATTTTTTACTATGATATATCATAGTGTATCCGTTACCCATTAATCCAACGCTATAGTATTGGATTAATGGGTAGTGAAAACCAGCTGATTGGAGTATAGTCCCCGCAGACCAGGAGGGTGCGATGACGCAAACAGGGAAAGTAGTGTTTTTCGTGGGCAGTGGCGGCCGAGAAGATGCTTCTGCTTTCTGCACCTCGCGGTCTCCGCAGGTGGGTAAGATTTATGTGGCGCCGGGCAATGGCGGCACACAACGCTTCGGCGGTATTCGTGTTGACGTCAAGCCGACTGACATAGAGGGAATCGTCACGGCCGCCAAAGAGCGCAAGACCGATCTCCTTTTTGTAGGCCCGGAGGTGCCACTTGTTGCGGGTCTCGTCGATGCGGCAGTGGCGCTAGGAATTCCCACGTTCGGCCCGGATACCTACTGTTCGCAGCTGGAAGGCGACAAGATCTTCACCATGATCAAGGGTCGGGAGTGGGATGTGGCGATCCCCGACTTCGGCTACACGGGCACGTTGGCAGGGATCGAAGAATTTCTCGCCGATCCACGCTTTCGCGTGGTCAAGAGACGTGGCTTGCGTGCCGGTAAAGGCGTGACGGTGGCTGAGACTAAGGAAGAAGCATTCAAAGCAGCCCGCACGATTATCGAAAATGGAGAACTGGTGTTGTTCCAGGAACGGCTCTCCGGAAGAGAAGCTTCGGCGATGCGTCTTTCAGACGGGTTAATCCGCAAACGGTTGCTTCCGGCTCGTGATTACAAGCGGGCACTCAACGGCGACAAGGGTGACATGACCGGAGGCATGGGGGCATATGCTCCGGTGCCGGACGTTACGCCAGAGATCGACGATCGGATAGATGCCGAGATCATCAATCCGACCTTCGCCGGTCTTCACCGGGAAGGGAAGCGTTTCAAGGGTGTGCTCTACGCCGGCACCATGCTCACAAGCACCGGCCCGAAGCTCCTGGAATACAACGTGCGCTTCGGTGACCCGGAGTGGCAGGTGCTTCTCCGTCTGCTTCTCAACGATCCTTACGAAGTCCTTGAGGCGTGCGCGCTGGGTCGGCTTGCGGACATCACGCTGCGGTGGCGGGCCGGCTTTGCCATCTGCGTCAATCTCGTTGCGGGAGGCTATCCCAACGACTATCGAAAGGGAGACCATATCTACGGTCTCCAAGATGCGCTGCAGGTCCCCGGAGTCGAAATCTTTCATGCCGGTACTGTGCTGAAGGATGGGATCTACTACACTGATGGCGGCCGCGTCCTCAACGTCACCGCGGTGGGAGATACGCTTGAAGAAGCACGTGCAAGAGTGTATGAGGCGATCAACCACATCCACTTCGCTGACATGTACTACCGCACTGACATCGGCCTCACCTGAAGTGCTCATATGCAAGTTCGAGGGCCCGCGCCAATGACGCGGGCCTTTTTCTTTTTATATGACAACGTATTTTGCACATTGGGGTTGAAAGGGGTAAAATAGAACGATTGCCATGATATATTTCGATCGCGTTTCGAAAGTGTACGCTGACAATTCCGTTGCGCTCGATGATGTTAGCTTCTCTGTAGAACCCGGAGAATTTATTTCCGTTGTCGGTCACTCCGGCGCGGGCAAGACCACCTTGGTCAAAATGCTTCTCGCGGAAGAAAAACCATCTTCAGGCTCGGTTTTTTTCGAGTCGGTTAACGTGCATCAGGTGCCATCGCGCCGCATGGGCGACTTACGCCGCAAAATAGGCACAGTCTTCCAAGACTTCCGCCTTTTACCTGGCAGAACCGCATATGAAAATATCGCTTTCGCGATGGAAGCTGCAGGTAGAAGTGACGAAGAAATTCAGTCTGATGTACCCCATGTGCTTGAGCTCGTAGATTTAGGCGATAAGCTGAATAATTTTCCTGATGAACTCAGCGGCGGCGAGCAGCAGCGAGTGGCTATCGCACGCGCCATTGTAACGCAGCCTGATGTCATTATTGCTGACGAGCCGACCGGCAATCTCGATCCGGTAAATACCTTCGAGGTCGTACAGATTCTTAAAAAAATAAATGATCTGGGTACGACCATTATCCTCACGACTCACAATAAAGGCGTTATCGATTCTCTTAAAAAACGCGTCATAACGATGGACCGCGGCAAAGTCGTCCGGGACGACAGAGAAGGGAAGTACATCCTATAAACAATATAATTATATGAGCTGGACTAACATAAAACGAGTCTTCAAAGCGGGTTTTCTTGATTTTTGGCGCAATGGCTTCGTCTCGTTTACCTCCGTGCTCATGATGATATTCACGCTTTTTGTCATTGGCTTGGCAATTTTCAGCGGCGTTATTTTGAACACGACCCTGCAGGAATTTCGGGAAAAAGCCGATATGAACGTATATTTTACGACTGACGCTCCAGAAGAAAATATTTTGGCACTTGGGGAGTCTTTACGGGCGCTCCCGGAAGTGGCAACGGTTGAGTATATTTCACGCGAAGAGGCATTGGCCCAATTTAGGGAACGGCATCAAAACGACCAACTGACGCTTCAGGCTCTCGACGAACTGGGTGATAACCCACTTGGCGCGGTCTTAAATGTCCGGGCGCACGAGCTTACTCAATACGATACGATCGCAGGCTTCCTTAAAAGCGAAGAGGCGCTAGGAGAGGGAAATCCGCAGATAATAGAAAAAATAAATTATTACGATGAACAGCACCGTGCCGCCGTCGACAGGCTTGCAAGCATCACGGACTCGGCTAAATGGATAGGGCTTATCGTCATTTGTATCTTTATTGCAGCAACGGTCGCTATCTCATTTAATACTTTGCGGCTTGCAATATATTCTTCTCGTGACGAGATACACGTTATGCGGTTAGTGGGTGCCGGCAAAGGGTATATACGCGCGCCGTTCGTTGTCGAGGGTATTCTCTACGGACTCATTGCAGGGCTTATCACTCTTATTCTTTTTTATCCAATAACCTGGTGGATGGGGTCTGCTACAGAACGCTTCTTTGGCGGCATTAATGTATTCTCTTACTACCTTTCTCACTTCCCATTCTTCTTCCTCGTTATTGTGGGTTCGGGCGTGCTGTTAGGGGCAGTAGCAAGCTTCCTTGCAGTGAGACGTTACCTGCAAATTTAAGGTAAAATGAACCATGCTAGGTATTTTTAATAAGGGAAGTGCGAACCTGCCTGCCGGCAAGGCAGGGAATCCAAAATACATCTTCGTCGTCGGCGGAGTGATGTCCGGCATCGGCAAGGGGGTAGCAACTTCCGGTATTGCGCGCATTCTAAAGTCCAAAGGTTTTAAGGTAACGGCGATAAAAATCGACCCGTATATCAACGTCGACGCCGGCACCATGAACCCAACAGAGCATGGCGAGGTATTCGTGCTCGACGACGGCTATGAGACCGACCAAGACATGGGCAACTATGAGCGCTTTTTGGACGAAACTTTACCTTCGATCAACTACATGACGACCGGGCGGGTGTATCAGGAAGTAATTCGGCGCGAGCGCAATCTAGAATACAAAGGCAAAAACGTGGAGGTTGTACCTGACATTCCTCTTGAAATAATCAGGCGCATAGAAGAGGCACAAAAAACCGCAAATGCTGAAATTACGCTCACTGAAATAGGCGGTACTATCGGCGAGTATCAGAACATCATATTCCTTGAGGCAGCGCGCATGCTCAAACAGAAATATCCTCACGACGTGGCGCTTGTGATGGTCTCATATGTGCCCATACCGAATAACGTCGGCGAAATGAAGACAAAACCAACACAGTATGCCGCGCGTTCGTTAAACAGTGTTGGTTTGCAAGCGGATGTGATCCTTGCACGTGCTGCGGTGCCGCTTGATCAAAAGCGCAAAGAAAAGATCGCGATTTTCTGTAACATTCTGCCGGATCGAGTTATTTCCGCTCCTGATCTTGAAAGCATTTATGATGCTCCGATAAACTACGAAAAAGACGGCCTGGGCAATATTTTATGCGACGTACTCGGCCTTCCCGAGCGCAAAACAGACTTATCGGAATGGGAAGCGTTTGTCGCGAAATCAAAAAATGCCACGCGTGAGCTCAATATCGCAGTGGTGGGCAAATATTTTGATTCTGGTGAATTTACCTTAGCTGATTCCTATATATCGGTACTTGAGGCGCTTAAGGCCGCCGCGTACCATCAGGGAGCAAAGGTTAAAATTTCGTATATAAATTCGAAAGATATTGAAACGGGGGAAAAGAAGGTTGAAGATCTGAAAAATTTTGATGGTATTGTCGTGCCGGGCGGCTTTGGTGAAAAGGGAATAGAGGGCATTATCTCCTCGATACGTTTTGCGAGGGAAAATAAAATTCCATATTTCGGATTGTGTTATGGCATGCAGTTGGCCACCATAGAGTATGCCCGTAATGTCGTGGGGCTCGAGGGTGCAAACACGATAGAGACCGATCCTAAGGCGCCTCATCCGATAATCGATGTGATGCCGGATCAAAAAGAAAAAATTACAAAGCAAGATTACGGAGGCACAATGCGACTCGGTACATACGAAGCGGCTCTTAAAGAGGGGACAATCGTGCGCGAAGCGTATGGCAAAAGCGAAGTAAGCGAGCGCCACCGTCACCGCTATGAAGTGAATCCGGAATATATTGAAAAGCTTGAGGCAGCGGGGCTCATATTTTCAGGCAAATCGCCGTCAGGAGTGTTAATGGAAATAGCAGAACTTCCTCGCGAAAAGCACCCGTTTTTCTTAGGAACTCAATTTCATCCGGAGCTTCTCTCGCGTCCCCTTAATCCGCACCCGCTTTTTATGGCGTTCATACGCGCAGCGAGTGAGCGAAATAAAAGCTAGCTTTTTAAAGCCGCGAGCGAAAAAATAGGGGATAACTGTCTTTTGTTTTTGTGCACGTGATATACTAGTACATGGGTCATATAGAGGAGCTATATACGTTTGATGATGTGCTTATTCGCCCCGGAAGGAGTGAAGTAGAGCCGCGCGAAGCAGAAATGAAAACCGCGATTGCACGCGGCTTTTTCGTATCTATTCCTTTTCTTTCTGCAGCAATGGACACAGTAACGGATGACCGCATGGCCGCTGCTCTCGGCGCTCTTGGAGGACTCGGTGTCATTCATCGTAATCAGACTATTGCGCAGCAGTGCGAAATGGTACGCAAAGCGAAAAAAACTGGAGTATTGGTAGGGGCGGCCTGCGGGCCGTTTGATAAGGATCGCGCGCTAGCACTCCAGAAAGCGGGAGCAGATGTCGTATCTATCGATTGTGCCCATGGCCATAATGCCAACGTCCTTCGCAGTGTGCGGGAAATAAAGAAGTCATTGAAGCGCGCAAAACTTTTTATGGGCAATATTGCGACAGCACAAGCGGCTCGCGACATATGCGGCTTTGTTGACGCCATCAAGGTGGGGGTGGGCCCCGGCTCTATTTGCACAACGCGCATTATTTCAGGAGTCGGCGTGCCGCAACTCTCAGCAATCATGGAGGTTTCGGCAGTTGCAAAACGTTTTAAAGTGCCGGTCATCGCCGACGGTGGCATGCGCACTTCGGGCGACATCGCCAAAGCGCTCGCGGCAGGAGCATCGGCAGTCATGCTTGGCAATATGTTTGCGGGCACGCTTGAAGCACCTGGCAAAATCGTTACGAGAAATGGAAAGAAATTTAAATATTACCGCGGCATGGGATCTAAGGCTGTCATTGAAACACAATCGGCCGAAACCCGATATTTAACGAAGGGGAGAAAGGCGGTACCGGAAGGGGTTGAAGCACTTGTACCATATAAGGGGGAATTGAAAGAAGTAGTGGCGGAACTTATATCTGGCATTCAAGTTGCGATGGGATATGTTGGAGCTCGAACGATCGTCGATCTGCACTCAAAAGCACAATTTATTCGAATCACGCGTGCAGGAGTTATCGAAGGCAGTCCTCACTCGCTTTCGGAAATTTTAGGTTGAGGTTTCTCCTTTTTTCAGGTATCTTTTGCCTATTGCCAGATCGTCTAATGGTAGGACTCCTGCCTCTGGAGCAGGGTATCTTGGTTCGAATCCAAGTCTGGCAGCTGAATACGAAGTAATGAAGTGCCGACTTGGATTCGAACCGGGAAGGGGTCGGGGAACGGGAGTTCCCCGTGGCGGAATATGTAAACCGAGGGGTTTGCAAGCGCAGGCCACCCAGCCGAGCAGTGAGGTTCCAAGTCTGGCAGCCAGCTTATGCTAAGTCAGGTGACTGACACGCATAGCTTCTCCATCCCGAAATGGCATACCGGCTGAGAGCGGCGCGTAGAAGGAAAATCACCAAACAATGGGTGTTTTTCCGCTCCCTTTGTAAAGGGAGCGGCACTCTTTAATGCACGGGCCAGTAGTTTGGCTGCTTGACAGTATATTTGCTATTTGATAAGATGCTTATATATTTAGTATCTTACTCAATATGACCAACCGTAAACAAAAAATAGAAGGTTTTATGAAGAGTTTCGAGTCGCTTCAGCGCGCCGTTAAGTTCAACCCGCCTGGCTTTAAGATGTTTCCCCGTATTACTCCCTCTCAGTGGGGGGCGCTTATGGTGCTTGGGGAACGGGATGGTAGCAGCATCAAGGAGGTTGCAGACATGCTCGGTATAACGTCAAGTGCGGCGACGCAGCTTGTTGACGGTTTGGTCGCAAACGGATATGCCCTGCGAACTGAGGATGCTCATGACCGCCGAAGGATGACGGTCACTCTATCTGGCAAAACCAAGAAGCAGGTCAAGCAGGCTAAAGAGCAGGCCGCCCTCCATTTTCTAGAATTATTTGGTGCGCTGACTGATGAGGAGTTCGATCAATTCATCCTTCTTCATGCGAAGGCAATCGAGGGATTTAAAAAGAAATTTATATGACCGCATTACTAAACATCCTGAAGTGGATAAAAGAGTTTGCGCTGCGCCATACATTCTGGACCATCGGAGGTCTGCTTGTTTTGGCTGTCGCGGCATTCTTCATATTCCGGCCAAGCGCGCCTGCGCAATTTGAATATATAACTGTGCAAGCGGCAACTCTCAAGACAAGCGTTGAGGGGTCGGGATCGGTAAGCACTGAGTCGCAGGTACGTCTCAAGTCGACCGTATCAGGCAAGATAACCGAGGTGATGGTCGCGTCTGGCGGGGAAGTGAAAAAAGGACAGGCGCTCGTACGCATCGACGGCACCCAAGCATGGCAGTCGCTCCAACGAGCGAACCTCAACCTCCAAAAGTCGCAACTTGCGCTCGAGAAAGCGCGAGCCGCCTCCGTTCTAAAAGAAGAAAAGACAGAGAACACGCTCGAGGAGGCTCAGACAACTCTGGAGGACGCCTATACCTTGGTTCAGAGTACTCTTACGAGCACATATACTGATGTAGAAAATACACTTAGCGAGATTGACACACTGCTAAGCGGGGGCGGGTATCTTAATTGGCAGGATAATTCTTTTGAATACAGTTCGCAGTCAAGGACATATATTGACCGAGCTGAGGAAAGCTACTGGGCGGCTGAAAATGCGCACAAAGATGCTGTAAAAAATAATCGACTTCTTGATGAGAATAGCTCTCGCGATACTGTAGAAGTTGTACTTGATGAGACCGAGGATGTCGTTCGGCTTACAGTGCAGGCGGCAAAAGATGCTCACGATGCAGTTGCATACATACGCGAGCGCGACAAGTACGAAGTTGAGCAAGCCGATGAAGCATGGGACGCAGTTGCTGCGCTTACTGACGATATTAATGCGACCGCGAAGGCTATTACTGCTGTTCAGAAAGATCTGACGGCTGCCAAGCAGGCCATTGAGGAGTCGCGTCTTGATCTTGAGGATATTGAAAGCGGGTCGAATGACTTGGACATACGGACGCAGGAGCTCGATGTCCAAGACAAGCGGCAATCTGTCGCGGAAGCGCAGACGGAACTTGCGAAGTACACTATAATCGCACCCTTTGCCGGCACCATTGGGTCAATAGAGGCTCTGCCATACGATTGGATGCCGAATAATACGACAGTCGCTACGCTCTCTACCGATAAGAATATTGCAGAGATAACCCTAAACGAGGTTGATGTTATTAATATAGCCATCGGGCAGAAGGCGGAATTGACCTTTGACGCTATTCCGGACCTTGTCCTTGCCGGAGTGGTAAGTGAAATTGATTCGGTAGGCATCGAGACCTCAAATGTTGTTAGCTTTAAGGTGAAGATCGTTCTCGATGAAAATGACGGGCGTATCCGGCCCGGTATGGGCGTAACGGCGAATATTATTACATCTGAAAAAGAGAACGTATTGCTTGTCCCGAATGGCTCTATTAGGAACGAAAACAGGCATGACTACGTGGAAGTAAGAAATCTTTCTACCGGGGTCAACGATAAAGTAGAGGTCATACTCGGCGACTCAAATGATACCGACACCGAGATTATATCTGGGCTAAAAGAGGGGCAGGAAGTGGTCGTGCGCCAGATTGAGGATGCGGCGCCCGAAAGCGGCGGGTTATTCGCGCCGCCGGGGTAATAGAACTCATGATAAAGCTAAGCAACATAAAAAAGGATTATGTGACAGATGGCGTAGTGACGAGCGTCTTGCACGGCATCTCTTTTGAAATAAAAGAGGGAGAGTTCGTGGCTATCATGGGCCCTTCCGGTTCAGGAAAATCAACGATCATGAATATTCTCGGACTTTTGGATATTCCTACGAGTGGAACATATACGCTCGATGGAAAAGATGTCTCGACGCTCTCCGACGACGAGCAGGCTCGCATCCGCGCCCAAAAAATCGGTTTCGTCTTCCAGTCATTCAACCTGCTTCCGCGCACCACAGTGCTCCGCAATGTGATGATGCCATTGATATACAACAAAAAGAATCGTCTTTCTAATAAAGAGCGAGAGGACAAGACAAAACAGGCGCTTAACTCCGCAGGATTCCCGGAAGACAGGTGGGAAAACCTCTCCAATCATCTATCTGGGGGACAAATTCAGCGCGTTGCCATTGCTCGCGCGCTTGTAAACGACCCCGTCCTCATCCTCGCGGATGAGCCGACGGGAAATCTCGACAGTAAAACGAGCGATATCGTACTCAAAACACTCCAGGATCTAAATCAGAAAGAGGGACGGACTATAATACTCATCACTCATGAGCATGATATTGCAGCATATGCCCAAAGGACGATCTTCATACGCGACGGCCTAATTGCCGAAAAGTAACATTACAAACAATATGCAATTTAGAGATTTATTACACGAAACCTATGCAGCGCTTACGGCGAACAAGACTCGCACTACTCTTACGGTGCTTGGTATCGTTATCGGCATTGCCTCGGTCATTATCATGCTCTCTATAGGACAAGGAGCACAGAATTCGATTCAGTCGAGCATAAACTCGCTCGGGTCAAATGTGCTTACGGTGACGCCGGGCGGCGGGGGAAACCAGCCGGGCGGCGTCTCAAGCGGCAGCGGTAGCGGAAAGAGCCTGACCCTTGATGATGCGGAGGCGATAGAACAAAAAGTCCCCCTTATTGATAAAGTGGCGCCGGAATCAAGCGGACGATTCCAAGTCGTGGCGGGATCGAAGAATACCAACACGACCGTAACCGGCACTGTTCCGGCCTACAAGGACATCAAGGCGCTCGAAATGGAAATAGGCGTATTTATTACGGATGCTCAGGCAAGGAACTTCGGCAAGGTGGCAGTCTTGGGCCCAACGGTGCGTGATGATCTGTTTGGTAACAATAGCAATCCGGTTGGAAAAAAAGTGAAGATCAATTCCAATACCTACACCGTGACGGGGGTAACGAAGTCGAAGGGAGGATCGGGATTCTCCAATCCTGACGACATGGTCATCGTGCCGCTTTCGACTGCGATGCAGTATCTCTCCGGTGGCGACTCCGTCTCGGGTATTACGGTGACGACTTTGCGCACAGAAGACTTAGAAGCTGTGGAGGAGGGAATATCCGATCTTCTACTCGATCGTCATAACATAAAAGACTTGGATCCTGATCTTGCTGATTTTAACATTCTCAACCTTGCTGATATTTCAAGCGCTGCTTCGAGCATAACCAGCATTTTCACACTTCTCCTCGGCTCTGTGGCGGGGATTTCGCTTCTTGTCGGCGGCATAGGCATCATGAACATGATGCTGACAACCGTGCGCGAGCGCACCCGCGAAATCGGACTTAGAAAAGCGATTGGTGCCGAGCGAAGCGATATTAGTAATCAGTTTCTTTTAGAATCAGTGATTATTACCAGCATAGGCGGAATTATTGGGATAGTGCTTGGGATCGGGGTGTCTTTACTAGTGACTCTTTCGGGAGTGCTCACAACGAGCGTGAGTTTCTTTTCGGTGGCACTCGCATTTGGAGTGTCGGCTCTTATCGGCGTCGGGTTCGGCTACTATCCTGCAAAAAAGGCCTCCAAGCTCAATCCGATTGAGGCCCTAAGGTACGAATGAAAGATTATCCAAAAACACCTAGGGTGTGACGCATTTGCATCTCGTTTCTGCGCTACTTTTATAAATTACTGATGTGCTCCAGTCGCGTCCAGAGGGTCGTGTAAAATAGAGCTAACCTGCCTTGCAGGGCTTGGCCGACCACGGTTCTAGCTCAAGTCTCTCAGTAAAATAATACAGCAATGAATTATGGGCTTACATTTGATTAATCAAGAATCATGCTTATAGTAAAGGCATGAACCCCGAGAGCTTGCAAGGACGCTTTCTACTCGTCCTCGTTGTACTTTGTCTTATCCTTGGAGGTTTTGTTATCAGTCCCTTTTGGGTGCCGCTTTTCCTTGCGATCGTGTTTGCAGTAGCACTTCACCCTTTATATATGCGGTTTAGCCGAAGCCTCGGCAACTATCGCAGTATTGCCGCGCTGCTTACCATCTTGGTGGCAATCGTCGGTGTTCTCATACCTCTTGCGATCCTTCTGACCTTGCTCAGCCGCGAGGCGATAGGTGTATATGCGGCCTTCCATGAGGGAAGCGCGGGAGCATATCTTCAAGAGATGCTGCAGTCCGCGCAAAATTTGCTTAACCGCTATGTACCAAACGCCCCTGATCTTCTCGGAACGTTCGCGCAAAATATCAATAGTTATGCAAAAACGGCACTTGGGTCCCTTGCGGGATATCTGGCAACCGCTGCATCAGTGACAGCC
>JACMMG010000025.1 GCA_014379165.1 Candidatus Parcubacteria bacterium | reverse complement strand
CTTTTTTGATTTTGAAGCGGCTGGAGCTTTTTTCTGTGCAATATAAGTATGCGAGTGTTCTACTGCACCTGTATCATTTATGAGCGCAATTGTCTCTCCCGTATTAGAGAGCGAAAAAGAGCTTTTAAAAACAGCACCAACAAAGCCGGGATGCTCGCTTAAAAAAGTTGCCGCATTGCTTGCGATGATTGCGGAGCCGCCAGAAGAGAGAAGCGCCGAGCCGCTTGTGAGTATGAGTTTGTGATTGACTCCCCCTTCAAGAAATTTAAATTTTGATATATCAACACTCGCCGTCCCTTTGTTGGTTACGGTTACCCATTCGCGCCCGGCGTCTGTACCTGGAACATCGTACATCACTTGGGTAATTTCGACTGCGGCAAAAACACTCCCTGGCATGCATAGTACGGAGGTCGCTACTATATATAGTAAAAGCTTACTGATTTGTCGTTTGCTCCCCCGTTTCATCAACGGCGAGCATAGAGCGCAAAACGTCTTCTGGCAAGCCCGCAGGCCTTGTCGCTTCAGTCGAGGCAGATTGGATAGTAGGTTTAGGCTCGGAAGAAGGTGTCTTGGCCGCGGCCGTTGGCGCTATCGCCCCAAGTGTCTCTTTAAGATCTTTAAGTGGTACTTGTTCCATGTGCATGCCAGTTGCCTGTACAAGCGCTTCACGCAGGCTTTTAGCACCTTCAAGAGGCGGTTGCTCTACTTCAGGTGTACGAGGCTTAGGCGCTCGTGATTCTGCAAACTCAGGCTTTCTTTCTCTATTTTCTCTGCGAGGAGCAGGCGCTGAAGTGCGCTCTGGGGGGCGTTCATAAGCACGCGCGGCGGGAGCAGCAGGTCGAGGGGAAGGAGAAGGGCGAGATGATGTAGAAGATGAAATAAAAGTCGGGCGTCGCTCTTCTACTTTAGGCTTTGCGGCTGCAGCTTCATTTTTTTCTATTTCATGCCACTGTTCTATCGCGCCTTCAACTTCTACTCGTTGTTTGCCAAACTGTGTACGCGAGCTTGCCATGACTTCGCTTACAAACATTTGTGGCGTTTTATCAAACGGCGGGAGTGATGTTGCGGAAAAAGGCGGAGAACCTACACCGTCTATCATGAGCGTCAAATATATCTGGAACGCACCGAGGTTTACCAAGTCTTGTGCGGTAAATTGTGGGTTAAAAATTGTTTCCAACACCTCTGCGTCAAATGGTCCCACTCTGAAAGTTACCGTCGTTCCCACGTTGCCAAAGACCGCATCGCGCACTTCTTCCTCCATCTGCTCTATATATTGGTGTGCAATTATGAGATTGAGTTTGTATTTGCGCGCTTCTGAAAGAATGTCCGCAAAGCTCTGGTTGGCAAAGCTCTGGAATTCGTCGACGTAAAAATAAAAAGAGGGGAGTGATTCTAGTGTTGTAGCCGAAACATCTGCGCGCGACATTGCCGCCAGATATATCTTCGTAACAAGCATGCTTCCCAACAGAGTGGCGTTCACCTCGCCCACTCGCCCCTTAGAAAGGTTGATGATGAGTATCTTCTTCTCATCCATCATCTGCCGGATGTCGAATGACGACTTCGATTGTCCTACGATGTTACGAATAAGCGGATTGCTCGTAAACTGTCCGATCTTGTTTTGAATAGCAGGCGTTGCTTCCTGAGTGTACCGGTCGGTATACGTTGCAAATTCTTCAAGCCAGAAGGCACGCACAACCGGGTCTTTTACATTTTCGACGACTTTTTTGCGGAATGCTTTATTAACGAGCATGCGGTTAACATCAAGGAGTGTTGCGCCCGGATATTCCAAGAGCGCCAGAAGCGTGTTTGAAAGAATATATTCCATACGCGCGCTCCACGCGTCAACCCAAATCTTTCGAAATGCGGAAAGAAGCCCTGAAACTA
Source organism: Candidatus Parcubacteria bacterium (assembly GCA_014379165.1). Taxonomy (GTDB): domain Bacteria; phylum Patescibacteriota; class Minisyncoccia; order Phycocordibacterales; family SBAW01; genus GWA1-54-10. The sequence continues at coordinate 15,367 of JACMMG010000025.1, read as the reverse complement.
CCAAGTGCCGCTTATCATAACCAACGTCTTCCATCACGTTGAATGCAACCGGATAGTCCATATCAAATGGAGCAAAATAAAGAACGTCTTTAATTCTATTTTCCGGCACATATTCAAGAATGCGCTCGGCAGTTGAACCGTGCGGGTCAATAAAGGCCATTCCCTCGCCATTGCGTACGTCTTGAATAGCCATGTTTTCAAGAAGGGTCGACTTCCCCATGCCCGTTTTGCCGATAACGTACATGTGACGCGCGCGGTCGCGACGTTTAATACCAAAAGAGATCTCCTTGCCCCGAGAGTTCGTAGCTGCAAAAAACGTTATTTTATTCGGATCCTCCTGCATTTGAGGCTAATTATACCCCAAAATCACTCAACAATTTCCCCTTGCAAATACTTATGATTTTTATCCTGGCCAGTCCAAAGGCTAGTTGGTGAGATAACGAAGGTTGCGACATCAGCCCCCTCTACAATATTCTCCATACAATAAACATGTGAAGTGTCCTTTCCATACCGATCATTGAGGACAACAAAACTCTTTGGGTCTGCACCTTCCAGTGTATCTATACCAAAAAAGACACGGGTCGAATCTTTTCCATAATATTCATCATTCAGAGATTTAAAAGTTTTTACATCCGCTGAAATCGCCTGAGCATAATCAACTGAAAACACATATACATTTTCTGAGTCTTTATAGAAGACTCCACCAATATGAGTAAAAGTACCAGGATCTGCGATTATGTTTCCATTATAAATTTTTCCATAATAATATAAATAATTTTTATCTCTTGCAAACCTAAATCCGCCAATTCCTACAAATGTATTCAGATCAGCTCCAACAACCACAGTCTCGTCGACGTAAATATATCGACCATCGGTCGAATACCAGCCGTTCGGTTCGCCGCGCTCATTAAGAATGGGTTTTCTGTCAGTAATTTGCGAAGTCGTGGTGGAAACTCCTGGAAACCAATGTCCATTTTGGATGCCCGGACCATCCCAAAATTCGCATGTCTTTTTAGTTACGTCCTCGCAAATTATCCAATCTGCGAGGTATCTGTGATTTTTATCCTGAGCGGTAAAATCATCCTGGCCCGCCACCGCCTGAAAAGAGATTAAATCAGCTTCAGGTATGACTCTCACTTCTCCGCTTATTATTGACCGATAATATACATTATTTTTATCTTTAGCATACATATACGCCAGCCGTCGGCCGCCAATATTTTCGTCAGGAACTACAAATGTAAGAGGGTCCGCATTAACAATTTCCTCCTCCCATGTCTGCTCGACAAGTACATACACTTTTCGTTCCTTTTCAAAAAATATTGAATTGGTTTGAGAAAGAGGAATCCAGGGGACCGTCGAAGATGCTCTGGAAGTTTCAAGAATTGAGGGAGGAGAATTTTTTGAAAAGTAGTAAGCACTGGTGCTGCCGGCTAGTACTACAACAAGAAACGCGGCGGCAATGCCCCACCAGTATTTGGGGATTTTTGAGACAGATGTAGGGGGAGTGGGTGCTGCCTCGGGAGATTTTGGAGCTTCGTCCACACTATAAGTATATATGCATTTTTTGACCTTCAACCTCCAACTGCTGGTAAAATGACGGGAATCAGATTCCCGTCATTTTACCATTCTTCAAGAGCTAAGCTCTTTAATTCTTCAGAACGGAAGTGAAGTAATTTGAGCGTTTCTTTTGAATCTTTTTTAAACGCCGGCGACTGGCATATCGTTTTGATTAATCTCTCCTTATCTTCAATAAGCGGTGACATTTTCCCTTGTATCGCCGTTCCGAAATTTGAATATTTATATTGCAAGCCCCACTCCCATGCCCGGTTGAAATTTTTTACCGCAGCAGTAATACCGCCCGGATACAGCTCTAAAACATTTTTGACCATTACATACCAGACTAGCTGACGCAGATATGTGTCTTTGCCTACCGTCCTACCCTTATACGAACCTTGAAAAAGACTGCCCTTTTCATGGTATTTTTTATTGAAATTAGTCGTCATGCTATTGCAAAGCCGTTGCATGAATTTTGCAATACCTCCTTCCACCCGCTCTTGAATAATCAGGTGGAAATGATTCGGCAGCAGCGTCCATGCAAGAATGTTCACAAGCGGCTCCCGCTCCGGCCAGAGAGGCGGGCGCTCGAACATGCTGAAGGCAGCAGTATCGCGTTTCCAATTTTCGTTTGTGTACGTATCGTTGAGATAAAATAAGGCGCGAATAAAATTAGTATAATCTTCGGCATCTTTGACGATCTTAACACCGCGGGTTCCGCGTTTTATAACATGCATAATCGAACCAACCGTATGGGCTTCTACGCGCATAACATATCCTATGATGGGAATCTGATTCCCGTCAAATATAGAAAGCCCGGCCATCGGCCGGGCAGGGAGACCTCACGAGGAGGTGTATTTCAAGCAGGGTGGCCCACCTGAGTCTCAAGAGAACTTAAGTAGAGGCTCTGCTCCGCTGCACACTTCCGGCGCCAAGCCTCTTGTGCGTGCGCTGTTTGCGCAGATGCCCCCGCTATACCGGCGCCTTGCCTGATTGCCGCTGCAATTATGGGATCGAGATTGCGGATTGCGTCATACCAAGCCTCCTCAAGCTCGGCCGGGGTTGTCATCTCCTCAAGCGATTTCATCTGCGTCTCCTTACGGAACTGTGATGTCCCCAATTGCTTTATACATCGTAAATCTTTATACAACAAGAACTATCGCCTTCCTGATGTATAAAGTGTGTCGACATAGTTAAGCAGACTCTTAACGTCTTCCCGCACTCGGCTTGAGCCGAGCGTAATAACTCCTATTGGCCGCTCCTGGCCGTCGACGTTGAGCATATAAATTCCCGCATACGTTTCTTTCGCTTCATCGGTGTTGCCTATTTTCCCGCCTACAAAATTATCTTTAACACCCGCAATAATATTGAAGTTTGCCAAACCTCTAAAGACCGGGCTGCCATAGGCGTCCTTTTCAAGCGTATTGCTTGTAATGTCTAAGATAAAGCGGCGATTCTCATATAAGTACTGCAAGAGCAAAAACAGATCGCGCGATGAAGACATATTTCCTTCTGAAAGTCCCGACGGATCGTCGAATTTCGTATCATACAATCCGATCGCTTTTGCTTTTTGGTTCATAAGCGTAACAAAATACTGCCGCCCTACCGCCGAAGCCAAAACTTCTGCGGCCTCGTTTGACGATTCAGTCAGCATCAAAAGAAGCAGATCGTGCACCGTATAACTCTTATCTGTCGAGAGCCGCGGTACCGTTGTCTCTACTTTCGCTCCAAGCGGCACTGGTATTGCTTTGTCGAGGTTAAGGTATTCGGTTACCACAAGTGCGGTCATGAGCTTTGTTATCGATGCAATTGGAACAACTGCATTATCGTTGTAACTTGCTAAAACGGAACCATTTTTTATATCAACCGCCAGCGAAGAAGTGGCTGAAAGCACAGGACCCTTCGGTTGGTAAGCAAAGTCGTCTGCCTGCTGCGCAGTTTTATACACCACAACCGGCATGCCAACGCCGACTAACTCGTATACTTTTTTTGCATCGGCAGTCGAAAGCCGGATACAACCGCCTGAATACGTTGAGGAAACTTCCGTACCGTCGGGGTAGGTAGGCCACCCATGGATAAAGAAATTTCCTTGAAACGCGAGACTCCAGGGCTGGTTTACTTGTCCAAATGAAGAAAAATGATTTTCTTCCTGTGATTGAATTTCGTAAATGCCAACGGGTGTTTCCCACCACGAACCAACTTTGCCTTTTGCAAGTATAGGAACCTCCAACGCCTTTGCACCATTTTTATATACCGTGAGCGTCATTGCACTTAAATCGGCGGTAATAAAAGAGGCGTCGGCGTCGGAAAATTTATTTTTTACGTCGCTGTAAAACTGCGGGTCAGAAAGCGCGGGCCATGCACCATACGTAAGCGTTGTCGAAGCAGCCTGAGCTGAGGGAAGAGAAATAGAGTAAACAATATTGGGTCTGTCTTTTAACACCAGTACACCTGTGCCTATCACGCCAACGAGTACTGCAACGCTTGCAAGTGCAATAGCAGGTCTTCTCCATTGTATTTTCCTCCTGTGACGTACCGCAACCGGAGTGGCCACTATGACAGGAGGAGCCACCTTTACCGGTGCAGGTGTGTAAAGAGGTGCAGGTTTAACCGGCACCGGTATTGGCGCCGGAGTGGCCGCAACTACTTTTGTTGGAGCAAGCGCTGCTAGAACTTCTTCGTGTGGAAATCCTGCAAGCGTAAGACGATACCGAATCGCTTCGTCCGACATGCCTTGTTTACGCAGGCGTGCAATATATGTTTCTAATTCTGAGGGGATAGCGCTCACCATTTGATTTTACTTGATTTGTCCAGTTAAGGAAAAGAAAGAAGGCGCCATATTGCAGGCGCCCCTAGGAGTAGTCGATGAAGGCTTCAGAAGATGACGAAGAATAGGATGACAAACATCACCACTACGAAGCCGACGAACTGAAATGCGGAGAGGATTGCAAAGTCCGAAGTAGGACTGGAGTCCCGGACCTTACTGCCTTCTCCATATCGAACAGATTGTGCTCCCACCCACTGCACAGAAAGTGGCGGTACGACCTGGTATGTCACCTTGCCTTCTGTGTCGACGACCCTGATTTGGCGAGTCCCATAAACACGCCTCAACCACCACCAGAAGACGAAGAACCAGGCGATGAGCGTCGGGATGCCCACCACGAAACTCAACAAGAAGCTTGTGAAGTCCGTGCCCATGACCTTCCACGCGATCATCAGCATCGTAAACTTACCCGGCGTTGTCTCGGCAAATTTCGCCGTCTCCTCAGTTACTGCCGAGAGACCCTCGCGGGTAGCGATGCCGATTGCCCGTCCCATATCGGCCCAATCACGTCCGACCTGAAGAGTGTCTGTGACTTCTTGGATCTTCTTCTGGGCTTGGAGCGTGGTTCGCAAAGTGGCGGGCAGTGCTGAATCGTCGATGGTGAAGCTCGTCTTCTCGGCGAGAAGTGCCTTGATCGCGTCGTCGGTGAGAACGCTGAGATCGACACCGATCGTCGTGTCGTTGAGCAAGAGCTGCTTCGCGACGTCGAATGGCAAGTCGGCGACATTTACCGTGATCGTTTCCGCATATACGATGGTAGGTACCAGCAAAGCTGCCGCCACCGCAACAACACGCATCAGTTTGCGCATTTCATTCCCCTACAAGTGAGACGGCCAGGAGCGGCCTGCTCTTCAATCTAGCGACATTTTTACAGTAAGCAGGACACTCTGTCAATTATTTTTACTGATATTGGATATATACGGGCGCAGGAGTGAGCTCAAGAACCTCCCGGGGCGTAAGGAGTGTTGTCGAGGCAAGGGTGTCATTCTTATAAAAAAGCTTGAAGCCAGCAAACTGCACGGGTTCAGGATAAACGACTTGGTTGTAGGTCCCTTTTTTCTTCGCACCTCCGCCCCAACCGTCCATGTCAATAACAACCTGCACTTCGGGAAGTGGTTCTATCTTTTTGTAGTTGGTGAGCATGTTTCCGGTGAAGCGATGTATGACCAAAATTTTCGGCGGCAGGTCGTAGGTGCGCACCAGGTTGGCAAGATATTGCGCGGCGTAGTTGATATCAGAAGCATCAAAGGTACCAATCACTCTGCCGGGCGGTGTACCATTATGCATTGCAAACTCTGGGTCGAGACCTAAGTGAACATTCGGAAGTTTAAGATACTCCTCATACACAGGCACTTCAGAAGGGAGGTCGCTTAACCCCACCTGCAGGTCAAGAAACACGATGCCGTCGATCTCTTTTGCGAGCGTAAGCGCTTTATCTATTTCGCTATCTGGCATACGCGTGCGATACTTGCCGTCTTTGCCAGCGCTTCCTTGCGCAACAATAGCGATGTAATGAATAGCCGGGATAACAGGAGTCTCCGGGTCGGCAGCTTTCCACTGTGCTACAGCATCTTTTAGTCGAGAAAGCATCTCCGGCGGATCATACTGGCCTAAGACTCCCATACCTCTTGAATAAAAATTTCCATAGTAGGCAATGATGCGGTTAAACGGTAAAAGCGCCCGGCTATCACGCGGATATGCGGCGCGCACAGGCCACAGCTTCGGCGTATTGGAAGCGGATGAACTTGCGTTAGGTTGCAGGAACGCACTGTACCCAGGGCTCGAAGTTGCCACGTGCGCAAGCCAAAGAAGCTTAGTGTCGTACGCAAGCCGGTCAAGCGGGGGTGGGGAAGCCGGTCCAGAATTTTTTTGTGTCGAACTTGCAATTTGCGAATACGTGACCGAAAGAAGGTCGGGGAGTCCTCCGTATGCAAAGAAAAAACTTGCGCCCGTCATTAAGACGGCCGTGCTTATAATCATGAGCGTATGTTTAATTGAGTGAGGAGATGCCTTCTTTGCGCTCATAAGTGGAGTCGATGTTACTGTCAGCAGGAGCGCTGTTTTCTACAAAAGGATGATGCGCGGCACGCCGAGAACCTCGACGAAGCGATTCTGAACGCATAAAGAGGCCAAGCATTGCGATTGCCAAGCCGCTCAGTACAAACAAAAGCGTACGCCAGGAATTAGGGATGCCCAAATACGGCAAAATAGTTATCCACAGTCCGAGTACGATGATAGTCATATCTTTCGACATGACTAGATTATAACCCGGCTCCGCAAGAGAACAAAAGTTTTCTGAAGTTTAAAGAGATTCAACAATTACCACAAACTCTCCACGGATCTTTTGGGGATCATTGGTCAAAATGGCAAGCAACTCCCCTGGCGTGCCAATGAGTGCTTCTTCATAAATCTTGGTTAACTCTCTGAAGATGCCTACTCGCCTGCCGGCAGCCAGGCTCGCCGCCAAAGAAGTTAGAGCTTTCATAATACGGTGAGGAGACTCATAAAAGATGCTTGCACGCTTGGTAGCGCCTATTTCTTTAAAAAGCGTCTCTCTCCCCTTTTTAACCGGCAAAAAACCATAGAATGTGAAAGATGAAGCCTTAAGGCCCGCTATAGCTATAGCCGCAGCAAGTGCCGAGGCACCAGGAATGGTTTCGATTTTTGCACCTGCGTCTCGCGCATGCGCAACGATCTCAAGCCCCGGGTCAGAAACCCCAGGAGTGCCCGCATCCGACACAAGCGCAACGTGCTTACCTTCCGCAAGAAGCCGCGGCACATGCGAAAGAGTCATTGTTGGCGTATGTATGTCGAAATGCGAAAGCAATTTGCGGGTATCGCGCGTATCTTCACATGCAACAACGTCCGCTTCTTTAAGAATACGCAATGCGCGCAACGTAATATCTTCGAGGTTACCAATTGGTGTTGCAACGACAGAGAGTTTGGCCATTTCTTCTATTATATCACTTTTGAGCTATAAAGTCAAGTTATGGACCACCGGAATGGGCGCGACCGCAGGGGTTCCCTGCGGTCGCTTCGTTTCTTTCAACAAGAGAAATGCTACGATGGTTTCATACAAGCAATGGCAACCTTACGTAATGCACAAAAAGTCCACTTTATAGGCATTGGTGGGGTCGGCATGTCTCCTACTGCAAAACTGCTTAAAGACTCTGGTATAGAAGTGACTGGCTCAGATGAAGAGGTGTACCCACCCGTTTCCGACTTCCTTGTGCAAGAAGGTCTTCCCTACCGCACACCGTACAAAGCAGAAAATATTCCTGCAGATGCCGACCTGATTGTCATCGGCAAGAACGCGAAGCTGGTACCAGAGACAAACGAGGAGGTTGCCGCCGCACTCGCTTCTGGCAAAACTATTCTCTCGTATCCCGAAGTACTCGGAATATTGTCAGAAAATAAAGAAACAATCATCGTCGCCGGGAGTTACGGTAAATCGAGCACCGCCGCACTTCTCTCGCATTGTTTAGTTGAAGCAGGGCTTGACCCGTCATTTTTTATCGGCGCAATCCCCTATTCGCCTTCAACAAGTGCGAAACTGGGAGACGGAAAACTTTTTGTACTTGAGGGCGACGAATATCCTTCAAGCAATACTGACGCGCGTGCAAAATTCCTGCACTATCATCCATCGCATTTGCTTATTACGCCACTTGCACACGACCATTTTAATGTCTTCCCTACTACAACCGATTACCTAAAACCATTTTCTGAGTTAATCAATATACTTCCACCAGAGGGCACTATCACCATTTCAACCGCAGGAAGTTTAAGTAAAGAGTTCATTGCTTCTCTATCTCGACCTAGTATTACCTACGGAGTAACCGAAGGAGAATTCCACGCGGCGCATATTGTGTGGGGAGAAAAAACTCGATTCGACATTTTGTCCCGACGTAAAGTCGGGACCCCGACCGAAGCGTCGGGGCAAAACACTGAAACAGTCGTAGCTGATGTTGAAACTTCCCAGCTAGGCGAACACAACGTGGAAAACATCGTCGGTGTTGCGGCGTTTCTTTTTTCGCACAACCTTGTAACACCGGAACAATTTGCAGAAGCGGTTAAAAGTTTCAAAGGCATTCGTCGGAGGCTCGACAAGAAGTCAGAAAAAACAAGTATCCCGATCTACGAAGGCTTCGGCTCTTCCTACGAAAAAGCACGTAGTGCGATTGAAGCAATGAGGCTGCATTTCCCGAAACGTAGGCTCCTTATCATTTTTGAGCCGCACACGTTCTCATGGCGCAATCGAGCAAGTTTGTCCTGGTACGACACAGTGTTTGAAGGTGCTTCAAAAATTTATATCTATGAGCCCGCCGCACAGGGAGCCGCAACACACGAGCAACTAACTCAAGAAGAAATTATAGAGCGTACGAAAAAAGCCGGCTTCGATGTTGAAAAACTTTTAAGCCCAGATATTTCGCTTACACAAGACGACGTAGTGCTTATCCTTACCTCAGGCCACTTAGGTGGCCTCATGGAGCCAATAATTGCACATACAGAAGCAAAATTTCCTAAGATGACATCTTGACATTATGAAGCTATTTTCAAGCGAGGTTGCACACGATTACAAGACCTACACATTCGCATACGCTCAGTATGCGCAAAAAGAACCTGGCGATTCTCTCACTTCCATATATGGAAGCGGCTTTCTACCCTACTCTGGCTCCAAGGATTCCAAAAACATTTTTTACATGGCGCGCAGTGCGCGCGTAGTATTGCCGTATTTTGAAATGACAAGCGAAAACCGTCGCATTGCAAAAAAATTTGACGGCGCGTTTAGGAAAGAGCGAGTGCCTTTTGATGAATTTAGAGTCACGGAGGAGTTTTTAATGTTTTGCCTCGCCTACTTTGCCCAAAAGCATGGCAGCAGTGCCATGCCGCGCGAGCGATTGGAACATATTCTGAAAGGCGGACTGATTTCAAACACTATGATATATCATAGTGACGACAAACCCGTTGCGTATGTGCTAGAGGTGGCGGACAACACTATGGGGCACTATTGGTTCTCTTTTTATGACCTGTCGCTTGCACGTCAGTCTCTCGGACTCTGGCTCATGCAAGACTGCGTTCGCGATGCCAAAGAAAGAGGAGAAAAATACTACTACCTCGGTACTGTGTACGGAGAGAAGGCACTCTATAAAACTAATTTTGACCCACTGGAATGGTGGGACGGAGCTGCGTGGAATGCGGATATAAAACTCCTTAAAGAGCGTGAGCGCTCGGACAGCGAGCGGGTTGCAAGCGTAATGGACGAGTGGAAGAAAAATAAAATACTTTATGGATAAAAAAGAATTTTTAAATTCTTTAAACGAAGTATATTGTCGGCTTGGCGTTACTAAAAACGGCGTTGGTGTTGTTGCAATACGAGACATTCCTAAGGGAACAAATCCATTTAAAAATTGTAATAACGATAGCGCTAAAATCGAAATCCCTCAGACAGAGCTTGATGCTCATAGTGCACCGGAGAGTGTAAAACAGCTTATAAGGGATTTTTGTCCGCTTGAGAACGGGGCATACTTCGTCCCGCAATTTGGCATTGACGCAATAGATAAATCCTATTTTTTGAATCACTCAAAAACCCCTAATCTGGAAACTCCAGATCAAGGCGACACGTTTATTGCTGCGCGCGATATCTCGCAGGGAGAAGAATTAACTTCCGACTACAACACCTACCACGATCGTACGAACGATACGTTTAACTAAATAGTTTATTGCCAGATGCTTGCCATCGTCGAAATAAGTAGACTGCGGTCACAACATAGATAAGGCCAACTACTATGAAGACCGTACTGTTATTTACCAATGACATACCAATGTTCTGACCAAAGATGCCTGTAATACCCAAGTTAAAACCTGACACTACGCTTACAAAAAACGCAGTCGTATCCCAAGTATCTTTTTTTCCAAAGAGTCTTCTCTTTCCCACCCATTGATACAAGAGGTAGGCTGAAGCAAGACCTGAGATTATCCACGCGATCTTAAGTGCAAGTACTACTGGCTCGATCGTATCGCCTGTAGGAAAAAGGTACAGGAGCGGCGGAACGCCTCCAAGAAAAAGCGCTACTGCAGCGACGAGTAATCGTACTTCTGACCATATAAAACTCCACTTTTCTAAACCGTCGTGTTGTAAATATTTATTCATGCCTTAAGTATAACCCCTATTCCGCATGAAGCGTACATGAGGGATATAAGATTTCTAGTGTACAAGCGGTAAGGCAAGAACTTCAATTTCATAGTTTATATCGGAGAAAATTTTACTAACGAGAGTCCTGAATTGCTCAGAATCTTTGCTTATCACAAAATGGGTAGTGCCGTCGCGCACTTCTTGCGGCCAGAATTGTTTTTTGACTCGTTCGGCAACAGCTTCTGCCGGATCGAAAATTAAAACGAAAGGAGGAATGATCTTTCTAAAAAGCGATAGAACAAGAGGGTAATGCGTACACGCAAGCACAAGTACGTCCCCTTCCTGCCATACGACATTTTCAAAGGCATTTGTAATAATTTCCTCTATATCAGATTCCGATTGCCCGAACTCAATTGCTCCAGCCAGTTCGGAAATAGATATTGTTGTAATATCTTTACCTATCATCCGAAAGGCGTTTTGGTAACTATTAGAGCGCACAGTCGCAGGAGTCGCGCACAATAAGACACGGCCAGAAAATCCCTTAAAGTAAGCCACGGTTGGTCCGATCATTTCAATGACCTGTGTCGAATCGAGATCAAAAACATCAAACAAAGAAAGAGCGAGAGATGCAGAGACGCTATTGCATGCGCTTACGATCCTCTGTGCTCCCCTTTCTTTTAAAAATATCAGGGCTTTTGTAGTGAGCAAAGATAATTCTTCTGACGATTTAGAACCATACGGAGCATTTTGTATGTCGCCAAAATATAAAACGTCGCACGAAGGCAAGACTTCGCGTATCGCGCGAAGCACGGTTAACCCTCCGGAACCTGAATCAAATATACCTATCATAATTTGTGGGCGTGAGAGGACTCGAACCTCCAAGGATTGCTCCATACGAGTCTGAGTCGTACGCGTATACCAATTCCGCCACACGCCCGCCCTGGCATTGTAAGGGTTTTTTATAAAAAGATAAGGGCCGCCATTGGCGACCCCTAGTGATGCACGAGCAGCTATGCTGCGTTTCTCTAACCCCGTCGGGGTCGGTACTCGAGGAGCTTCTTGACTTGCAACCCTCCACCCGCTTCCGCAGGCCCGACGCTGCATTTGATTGTCGACCCGATTTTGATCGAGCCGTGAAATCCGCTGCGGCGGATGTCGCCAATTGCCAAGGCGGCAACGCGGCCATCTTGGAGTTTGATCCTTACCGCAGGGCCTACAGGGTCGACTTCCTCCACCGTCCCAGTGAGCTCATTGGAAGAGGGGCCGATATCCTGTTCCTGATTTCTTGCAAGCGCTACTCCCATCGCCCACTTCTCCTTTATCGTGGCGTTTCGAGTAAAAATTAATGTACAGGAAAAATAAAATTATTCAAGCGTGGATAACTTATTTCATCAGTTCTTTTACAAGTTCAGCTACTGTACCCTTAGTACCGCCATCTTCAAACATTGGTAGGATCTTTATCTCCTCCAAAGTAACCCATTTTATTTCTTCGATCTCTTTTGGGTCCACAGCAAGTGATGCGCTGTTATAGTCACAGGTGTACGTAATAAAAACTTGCTCCATATTACTTTTGTAATGGAAAGATGACCCGACATAAAAAGGTTTGATGTTTGTAATTTTTATACCCAGCTCCTCTTTTATTTCCCGTACGATACCTTCGACAGGAGTTTCTCCTACATGCAGTCTCCCACCAGGAAATTCCCATACTTTATCTCCAATACCGCGGCATACTAAAATTTTGCCGTCTTTTTTGATAAGCGCTTTTTGCGCCACATTGCCTAAAAATTTTTCCGGCTCTCCTGCCATGGCAACAGCATACTATAAAAAAATAGGCCCGGGGTCGTGAGAACCCGAGCCTATCGCACTTCAGACGCCCACACGGCTTCCTCCCTTCTCGTCCTTAAATTCGATGACGAGGTCGATAAGTTCAGAAGTGGGTCTGCGTATCCCACCGCTGCACTTGGGAAAATGGAAGTCGATATTGGCCTGACTCGGCTCGATACCGATCGTGACGAGCGTCATTCTTGGCTCGTCGTCGTAGGTCGCACTGTGTTCGATGAGTGCCACCCACCTACCATCTTTGGCTTGCATAGGCACCGCCCTTCTCTTACCTGGGCTGTACCGACTGAATGGATCGTCCATTGGGCCCTCCTTTCGGCGCCGCTTTAAAAACAACAAAGCCCGCTGTGAGGCGGGCTTTGGTTTAGATATCTTTGGGAGTCATCCAAAACACAGCCCGTCTCAGGGGATTCTAAGGACAACTAGTAGGAGGTTTGAGCGCTTGGAATGCATAAATACTTTATAGCAAAACCTTTTTAAAATGTCGAGTGATTATTTGGTGCCCCGTCTCGGTCTCGAACTATACCAAGTCAAACACCCCAAGACTTCTTTGACGACCTTCATCCGCAGAAGCCAAGGCATCTCGGTCTAGGCTCCGTTAGGAATTATATTTTCGAGAGAATCTCATCGACGACATGGGCGAGCGGCGCAGTGGCGTCAATACTGATCGCATTTTTCGGGACATCCTCTTTAGTTGCATATAACCGCGCGATGAGTTCGCGTTCTTCTGGTTTTCCGCCGAAGTCGGTTGGATCCACTGCTACCCGCTCATCAATGCGCCGGTTCATGGTATCTGCGTCGACCTCCAGGACAAATACGCCATCAAGCAGGTCGATAAATTTGCCAAAATTCCTCGAGCCACCGCAGAAAAAAGTGACTGGTTCCTCCTTGTTGGTAATTAAAGCTCGAACTTTCTCTAAATCCCAAAGCTGATGCTCACCTATCCAAGCAGCCGAAGGCGTGCTCGTTTCCGGAGTCACTGGTAAACCTGTTTCTGGATCCCCTCGATAAACCAATTCTCGGTCACCGTGAATAGCCTGGTAGCCACGGCGCTGCAATTCTGTGGCAACCGTAGTTTTGCCGGCTCCGGAAACACCTTCGATCAAATAGTTCTTAATGCCCATTGTGTACAGTATAACTTCGTTCGGTAGACTACCGAAATTAGTTACCTACTACGCATCTCGGTCTGTCTCACTAAATGGTGCGGGCACTAGGGGTCGAACTCCTGAGCCTTCGGCTCTTTCGAAACCCTCGGTTTCGAATTACTTCCGACACGGGGAGGCCTGACACTCCTCCCCGACCCCCTCTCGGTTCGACCCCGTCGTGCCCGGTACAAAATTATAGTCGCCCGATGCTATGCATCGTTCTCGTTAATTTAGTGCGGGCACTAGGGGTCGAACCTAGGACCTTTCGAGTATCAGTCGAATGCTCTACCAACTGAGCTATGCCCGCATGTGCAAAAAGATAGTAGCAGAAAGATCTCATTGATGCTACTGTGGCAAAAGCGTTTTCTGACGCGGCAATCTATCTCCTGAAGAATCTGGCGGAGGAAATGATGTCAAAAAAAAGATCTTGTCAGGACAATAGCCACATGCAGCAACGGGAGAAAGAAAGAAGAACCCCTCCCACTCGCGCCGAGCGTGCGCATTGGAAATGGTTTGCGAAAGCAGCTATGTCCAACCAGGACAATCTTGGTTTCCGGACTAAGGTGCAGTTGCGCTCTTAGCGAGCACCTATAACGGTCAGGAAAACCTATCAGGCGCGCCACAAGACGGCGCGTTTTTTATTCCAAAAAATAATGACCTCGGCGGGCGCCGGGGTCATTTTTTCTTCTTGTACGTCTCGGCTGTAATACCGTGCCCGGGCGTGCCATGGTCCCAGATATTCGCGAAAATACCGAGGATTGCCCAGCCGACGGCTAACGAAGCCATGCCGGTGTAGATGGAAATTGTTCCCACATTTCTCCAAAACGTGTGCGTGCCGTGCGGGTCGTAGGGGTCATAGGGACGCGGTCCCTGATTGCGTGTCTGCATGGTGTCCTCCAGCCACCACTCTATCTTTATTTCATATAAAAGCAACGACAAAAACACCTTTGCTTACGCTTAGGTGTTTTTGCTGACTGATCACACTTGCAAGTTTTCCTGAGAGAAGAAAACAATCTTTCTCTTGTTCCGTTTTTTGCTTACGTTCCAACCAGGTACTCTCCTAGGCGTACTTATAAGCTAACGAGAGCCGTACACTAGCTGTCCTGTACAGGACAGCCGGCCAAAGTGGATACAATTTAGAGTTAGTATCATTACTCCCGTCTCTTTCGAGACGCATCGCCGATTCAATTCTGTTGTCAATTGAGCAACAGAATGCTTTTCATTTGAATCATTCCACGAGCAGCTTCCGCTACCCGTGCCTTGTTACGACTTACTCCCTGTCACCGAGCTTACCGTGTTCCACCATAAGTGAAATTCGGGTATTCCCGGCTCCCTTGAGTTGACGGGCGGTGAGTACAAGACTTGAGAACGTATTCACCGCAGTATAGCTGACCTGCGATTACTAGCGATTCCGGCTTCATGAGGTCGAGTTGCAGACCTCAATCCGAACTGGGGCACCGTTTATAAGGATTAGCTCAGGATTACTCCGTCGCAACCTGTTGTCGGTGCCATTGTATCATGCGTGCAGCCCAGGATATCAGAGGGACATGCTGATCTGGCGTCATCCTCACCTTCCTCCCCCGTGAGGGGGCAGTCTCGCCTGACATATAAAACAGGCAACGAGGGTTGCGTTCGTTACCCCACTGAAGGGAACAACTCAAGCCACGAACTGACGACGACCATGCATCACCTGCCCAACTGTCTTGCGAAAGCCAAAGTTTCCTAAGGCGGTCAGTTGAGTTTCAAACCCTGGTGAGGTTTTTCGTTTATCATCGAATTGAGCCGCATGATCCACCGCTTGTGCAAGTCCCCGTCTATTCCTTTGAGTTTTAATCTTGCGATCGTACTACCCAGGCGGATCGCTTAACGCGT
>JACMMG010000024.1 GCA_014379165.1 Candidatus Parcubacteria bacterium | reverse complement strand
GCTTTATCGTTTTCCTTTTTGCGCTCGAACCCAATGGCGCTCCGTTTGCTTCGCAGACTCTTGCACAGCCCTTCCATTCGTTGACTGAATTTCTCATAAACTATTACGATATTCCGCCTGACCGATGAAATCATTTTTAAAAAAAATAATAGTGACCCTTCTGACGCTCGAAGCACGCGCGGTAGTGCGTAAATATAATCCGAGAATCGTTGCGGTAACGGGAAGTGTTGGCAAAACCTCTGCCAAAGATGCCATTTATTGCGTCTTAGCGCACAGCGCGTATGTTCGCAAAAGTCAAAAAAGCTTTAATAGTGAAGTAGGGTTACCGCTTACTATTTTAGGACGACCAAACGCCTGGAGTAATCCGCTTTTGTGGATTGAAAATCTTTTTGATGGTCTGTCTTTGCTCATATTGCCTGCTCGTTATCCCGAGTGGTTGGTTTTGGAAGTAGGCGCAGATCGCCCGGGAGATATTCGTTCGGTTTCCAAATGGCTGCCGGTAGATGTGGCGGTTATTACGCGACTTCCGGAAATCCCAGTACACGTGGAATTTTTTAATACCGTGGAAGATATTGTCGAAGAAAAAGCTTCTCTTATTTCTGCGCTTAAAAACGAAGGTTCACTTGTATTGTATGAGGATGATGAACGCGTGCGCTCCCTGACAAGCCGTGCTTCTACCGCTAACATTGTCACCTTTGGCACCTCCGCGGATGCCGATGTTTCAGTTTCAGACCTTAAAATTTTATATGAAGAAGGAAAACATAAACATGCCCTGGGAATGCATGCGCGCCTTCGAATAGGCACGCAGGTTGCTCCGATAGAAGTTCTCGGCACGCTTGGCACGCATTCGCTCCTGCCGCTTCTTGCTGGCGCGGCAGTAGGCAAAGCGCTTGGAAAAGATCTTCCAGAAATACTGGAGGCGCTGAAAGCATACACTCCACCCCAAGGAAGGATGCGCATTATCGAAGGGATAAAAGAAACGACGCTTATTGATGATACGTACAATTCTTCTCCGGCCGCAGTTGCAGCCGCTCTAGAAGCATTAAAATTAACCGGAGGCCGAAGAAAAATAGCAGTCATGGGAGACATGCTTGAACTTGGGCGGCACTCAGCCCCAGAGCATAAAAAAGCAGGAGTCCACGCGGCAAAGGTTGCCGACATACTAATAACGATCGGCTTTCGCGCGCGCGACATGGCCCAGGGGGCTCTCGATGAGGGTATGAAAGATACAAATGTATTTCAATTTGAAGATGCGCGGCGTGCCGGAGCAGAACTGCAGAATATGCTTAAAGAAGGCGATGTGGTACTTATAAAAGGTTCACAAAGCATACGCATGGAACGCACGGTAGAAGAGCTCATGGCGCATCCAGAGCAGGCAAAAGACCTTCTGGTCCGTCAGGATGAGGAGTGGCGCAAGCGATAACTTGATTTTATTAAAGAAAGTGCTTTAATCCTCCAAGCTTCCAAACCACAGAGGTTTGGTTTTACGAGGGGAAGAGATGACGTCTAATATTCCTGGGTATGCACCGAGGACTAGCAATCCTAATGCAAAGAACAAGCGCCAACTGCGTGGGAGAGCAGTAGACGGCCTATACGATCCGAATCGACCGCGTGACAACAAAGCTGCACTTCGAGCTGACGCCGAACAAGCGGCACGCGATGTTGCAACTGGCATCGTCGTGGTGAAATATTGCAAGCCTGGGAGAGCAGGCACTCGGCTGAAGAGCCTTCCGCCGAAAAAGAAATAATCTAATCCTTCTATGAATCCGCGCGGTGGAAATCCCGCGCATTTTTTTACCTTAAGGGAAATCCGCCAGGCGTAACTTTTTGCTGAAAGTTCACACGACCCCAGCTCCGCCTTCACACGTGGTCTACAACTCAAAATTTTTCGTCAAAAATTTTGGTCGCCGACCCCGCCTCACTGCGATGCAATTGCATCGCAACGTTCCGGCTTCACAAAGTGCAAAAAACTCTGCAATTGTGCAGAGTTTTTGCCTTTGTAACCCTACGGGGATTCGGTCAGGCGTAACTTTCTGCTGAAATTTCGCACGACCCTGCCTCCAGCCGTCGCGGTCCGGCTTTCGAATCTCGCCCTGAGGCGATCATATTGGGCAAAAGAAAATGCCGGACAAGCCGACATTTTTTTATCCATGACCGAAATGTTTGGATTTCAGAATTTAATAAATCTTATTTACATTCAGCCATCAAGGAATTAGAGTGAATTCTCAACAACAGTGCCCTGATGAAATCTTAGTTTCCATCCTGTTGGAGTTTTTAACCAAATTGAACTTCGGTTGCCTATTTCCAATTTATCGTACATTACTTCACTCACATAAGTTACCTGAGCAACTTCAGATGTAATAAGCTCCACTTTAAAGTTTTTCAACGGGAATGTAGCATTGATAGCCTGTGGTCGTCGGCTAAGTATTTGCTCCCTGTTATAGATCTTTCCAGAACGTCCAAATTCAAAAAAATCAGGAGTAAGTAAATTATCCATGTACACTTGATCAAAACGTATCTCTGGTATCCATAGTGATTCCTCTAGTTTTAGAAGTTCTTGATAGTCTTGTTTGTGGATTTCCATAGCAATTATTTTAACACCTAAAGAAGATTTTCAGAACTCTAGGTAAAACTATGTTTTCAAAGCTCATTTCTGGATTTTGATTAAAATCAGTAATATTTTCTTATTATCTTTTCAGAACTTCTGTATTTTGAAAATACGTTTAAAAACAAAGACAAAATCTTTATGAGTTCTGAAAAAATGGGTTTTATCCCTTTATGTGACCCTACGGGGATTCGAACCCCGATTTGTTCCGTGAGAGGGAACTGTCCTAACCATTAGACGATAGGGCCAATTACGTTGGCCTATATAGTCGTCGCTCGCTCGGAATCAAAAGTAAACTTTTGTTCGCTCGCTTCGCTAGACTATAGGGCCTAGAGCACAAATCTACTACATTTCAAGCCCTTTTCCAATCCTTTTGCAGAAACGGTATAGTCACTGATATATGAAAAATATATTAGGCGAAGATTTTTTTGACCGGCCGACACTGTTGGTGGCACGTGATCTCTTGGGTAAATTCTTGGTACGTAAGATCAGCGGCAAAGAAATAGCACTCATGATAACTGAAACAGAAGCGTATGATGGTTTTAAAGATTTAGCTTCGCACGCTCGAAGAGGCAAGACACCACGAAATTTGCCAATGTATGGAAAGGCTGGAAGGATCTATGTGTACTTCACCTACGGCATGCACTGGATGCTTAACCTTACGTGTGGCAAGGAAGAATATCCTGCTGCGGTACTTATTCGGGGGGCGGGACTAAAACCTGGTGATACCAGGTTCGCCCGATCAATTTCTTTGAAAGAAATTGATCTAGGGGAAATTGTTGGCCCAGCCCGACTTACAAAAGCACTTGTGATAGATAAGTCGCTTAACACTAAGATTCTTAGCAAGAAAAGCGGACTGTGGGTTGAAGACAGAGGCATACACATATCTTCAAAAGAAATTGAGCGTACAGGGCGCATTGGAGTCGACTATTCAGGGGAGTGGGCGAAGAAACCATGGCGGTTTGTGCTTAAACGCGATAAGAAAACAGTGGTATATTGAGTGCATATTCAGTAATTTTTTCTGTATGCAAAACAGCATTGTTTTATACGTAGTTGGGGCAATCGTTATAGTTGCGGCTGGCGCGGGTATTTGGATGTATTCGGGAAAAACGAATTCCATGGAGACCAGCATTGGTGATACAAATACTCAAATACAGCGCACCAGCTTAAAAGGTCTACTTGCGGATGCTCGGCCTCAGAAATGCACATTTACGATGTCGAGCGCTAACTCGAATTCTTCTGGCACGGTGTATATATCAAATGGCAAAATGAGAGGTGATTTTGTTTCTAATGCTGCAGGACACACGCAAAGCAGTCACATGATAGTAGAGGGAGGAGCAAGTTACATGTGGAGCGACGAAATGGCACAGGGTTTCAAAATGTCATTTGATGCGATGAGCAATACTTCGATGAACTCGCAAGAACAAGGCACGGTGGACCCGAATGCCGATACTGACTATTCCTGTAATCCATGGGTAGCTGACGAAAGTGTTTTTGCTGTACCTACTAACATTACCTTTCAAGATATGAGCGCTATTGCGCCGCCAGGAGCTGCGGGTGCCTCAGGCGGTACAAGCGTTTCCGGCAGCGCAGAGCAATGTGCGGCATGCGATCAAGCGTCGAATGAAGGCACTCGCGCACAGTGCAAAGCGGCACTCCAGTGTAAGTAAATAATGAGAAAATGAGCGCCCTGGGAAGCGAATTACAAAAGATTATACGAGGGGAAGTTAGCGAATCGGGAGATATACTCGAGAAATTTTCCCGTGACGCAAGCCTCTTTGTCGTGCGGCCGGAATTAATTGTTTCCCCTAAAGATGCAAGCGACATTGCCGCGGTCGTAAAATTTGTCTCCGAAAAAAAGAAAGTTCCTAAAACCCATATCTCCATAACCGCACGGGCCGCCGGTACCGATATGTCTGGAGGGCCGCTTAATGACTCGATTATTCTTGACATGACGGCGCACATGCAAGGAGGCATTGAAGTAGGGAGCAAGTCTGCAACCGTTCTTCCAGGTACTTATTTTCGTGATTTTGACCGAGAGACAAAAAAGAAAAATTTTGAACTTCCTTCGTATACCGCTTCACGTGAATTATGCACGGTCGGCGGTATGGTCGCTAACAATTCTGGTGGAGAAAAAAATCTTAAATATGGCAAGACCGCACGATATGTCGAAGAGCTTGATGTTATTTTAGCTGATGGGGAAGTGCACACGCTAAAAAATCTCGAAGGGGAGATGTTGGCGCATAAATTGAAGGAGGAGTCATATGAAGCTGACGTATATCGCCGCACCGCCGCCCTTGTATCACGCGCAGCTAATAAAAAAACAATTGAAGAACATAAACCAACTGTGGAAAAGAATTCTTCGGGTTACGCCTTGTGGGATATTGGCGATGGAATAACCTCGCTTAACCTTGCGCGCCTTATGGTTGGCGCACAAGGAACCTTAGGTATCATAACGAAAATAAAATTCGGTTTAGTGCATCCGAAGCCCTATGCTGCAATGACCATCATTTTTCTCGATTCCCTATCCCAACTAGGAGAGGTGGTGCCCCATGTGCTTGCTCACGCACCCGATAGTTTTGAATCGTATGACGATCATACGTTTACCCTTGCGATGAAATATTTTCCCGAACTTGCCAGTCAAATGAAAGGGGGAATTCTCCAATTAGGTTTTTCGTTTCTTCCTGAGTTTTGGATGGTACTTCGAGGTGGTGTTCCCAAGTTGATATTACTGGCAGAGTTTCGTGCCCACACTCAAGCAGAGGCGTTGAAACAGGCGCAAGAACTGGCGCAAGAAATAAAAAAAAGCAAAGTCCATGTTGGAGTGCGAATTGCCAAAAATGAACACGCGGCAAAAAAATATTGGGCAGTGCGGAGAGAGAGTTTTAATTTGCTTCGTAAAAAAGTGCGCGGCAAACGCACGGCACCATTTATAGATGACTTTGTAGTGCGACCGGAACTGTTACCCGAATTCCTTCCAAAACTCGAAGAAGTTCTTTCAAAGTATGATCTTTTGTATACTATCGCCGGACATGTAGGAGATGGAAATTTTCACATTATTCCGCTTGTTAATCCAAAAGATACTTCAGTTGCACCTATGATCGATGAACTATCACATAAGGTATATGACTTGGTTATCGAGCATCATGGCTCTATTTCTGGCGAGCATAATGACGGATTTATCAGAACGCCATATGTTGAAAAAATGTTCGGTCACGATATGTATGCACTCTTTCATGAAGTAAAGATGATTTTTGACCCATTAAATATATTCAATCCGGGGAAAAAAGTGGGTAGTAATTTTTCTGACGCACTTTCGCACCTTGACCTACCTACCGGACAGGCAGGCTTGCCAAAAAAGAAGGATGATACAATAATAAAATCATGATAAACCAGGATGTACTTAATTATATTCGCGGACAAATTGCGCTCGGCGTGTCGCGCGATGTTATAAAGAAATCTCTCTCAACAGGTGGTTGGTCTGAAGCCGATATGGTTGAAGCATTTGCCGCAATAGATGGCATTCGTATGCCACCCCCTCCTGTGCCCGCACCACCGCCTCCTCCTCCAATACAGCCTATCTCGTCTCCCGTAGCTCAATCGAGCATCCAGCAACGGCCGGTGCCGGGAGTTTCGACTATTTCAACTGCCCCCGTGCGCAGACGCAGTGTATGGCCATGGATTCTTTTAATTCTTCTTCTCATTATTGTGGGGCTCGCGGCAGCGATATATTTTTGGTATCCCTCAATAGTAGATAAATACTTCGGCACTGAAGCTCCTCCAGCACCTATTGTGGAGCAACAGCCCGCTCCTGTGCAAAATAATACGACGGTCAATATCAATGTTCCTGTAGCTTCTTCGACCGGAACGACTACAACCACCACAACTACTACAACGTCCACTACTACCGCTACAACTACTAGATAAACTAATAAAAAAGATCGCGGCGCTAGAGGCGCCGCGATTCGTCGTTAGCACAGCTTTGACTCTTTGTCGGTCAAGCGCGTCGGATAATCCCCAGTGAAGCAAGCATCACAGAATTGCGGAGATTCATTGTTGCGACCCGCTTCTCCCACAGCCCGATAGAGTCCGTCGATCGACACGAAGCCGAGACTATCGGCGCCGATAAACTTCCGCATCTCTTCCACACTCATGTGCGAAGCGAGCAGTTGTGATTTCTCCGGCGTATCAACACCGTAGTAGCAGGAATTAGGCATGGGAGGACTCGCTATCCGCATATGCACCTCCAAGGCCCCTGCGCTGCGCACCACCTGTACAAGTTTCATCGAGGTGGTGCCCCGCACAAGCGAGTCATCGACAAGCACTACCCGTTTGCCTGCAAGCACTCCGCGGTTGGCATTGTGCTTGAGACGTACGCCCATATGCCGCGCCGCATCTACCGGCTCGATGAAGGTCCTGCCGACATAGTGATTGCGGATGATCCCAAGTTCAAAGGGAAGATCACTTGCCTCCGCGTACCCGATTGCCGCTGGAGTGCCCGAGTCGGGAACGGGAACAACGATGTCGGCGTCCACCGAATGCTCACGGGCGAGCTGTGCCCCAATTTTTTTGCGCACCTCGTACACATTTAGGTCTTCGACTATCGAATCCGGCCTGGCGAAGTAGACATTTTCGAAGATGCAGGACCGTTTCAATTTGGGCTTTGATATCCTGCGAGACTCCAGCCCTTTTTCCGTGATGATGAGAAGTTCTCCTGGTTCTACCTGCCGGATGAACTTCGCACTGATTATGTCCAGTGCGCACGTTTCTGAAACAAGAATGGGACTTCCTTCCAGATCTCCGAGGATAAGAGGCCGAACGCCAAGAGGGTCGCGACAGCCGATTAACTTTTTAGACGTAAGGGCGACGAAAGAGTACGCCCCTTGCACATCCTGGAGTGCATCGACGATACGATCTGCAAGTACGCCCTGATCGCTGGTTGCTATCAAGTGGATAATCGTCTCCGTGTCAGAAGTCGACTGGAAGATAGACCCTTTCCTCTGCAGCTTTTGCTGAAGTGTCCGGGCGTTGGTGATATTTCCATTGTGACCAATGGCAAACCCACCCGCAGCAAATTCAGCAAAAAGCGGCTGGACGTTCCGTAGGTTTGGGCCGCCTGCGGTTGAGTAACGGTTGTGGCCGATTGCGCAGTCGCCTTTCAGACGTTCCATTACTGAAGGCTTGGTAAAGTTGTCACCAACCAGCCCCAGATGCCGCTCGATGTGAAATTGGACGCCATCGTAAGTCACGATACCTGCGGCCTCCTGACCACGATGTTGCAGGGCGTGGAGGCCCAATGCTGTGAGTGCCGCGGCATTCGGATGTCCAAAGACACCGAAGACGCCGCATTCTTCATGGAGATGGTCTGTGTCCAAAGAGAACTCGGTCTTCATGAGAGAAGCCTTTCCGGTGTATTTGGTTAGGGATGTGCCCTTGTTTTGCAAAGGGCTACTGCAGATAAGGGTAGCGTGCCCTCCACAACTCTACAATGTGGATATATAGTGCATAGGACATGGAACCTCTTGCGTCAAAAATACGTCCACAGACCCTGGAAGAATTTGCAGGGCAGGAGCATTTGGTAGGCCCTGGAAAGCCATTGCGTGAAGCTATTGAACAAGGGCACCTATTTTCTTTTTTGCTCTGGGGGCCACCTGGAAGCGGCAAGACAACGCTTGCGCGTATTTATGCAAATGCGCTTGAAGCGGAATTCCATGAACTTTCAGCAGTGGACTCCGGCAAAGAAGATATAAAACGCATTGTTGGCGATCGCAACAGTTTGCAGTTTTCGGTAAAACCGAAAGTTCTTTTTATAGACGAGATCCATCGCTTCAATAAAGCTCAGCAGGATTTCTTGCTTCCGTATGTTGAACGTGGCGAGTTGACACTCATTGGCGCTACCACTGAGAACCCTTCGTTTGAAGTCATTCCCGCACTCCTTTCACGCTGCCGGGTTTTCATACTCAATGAACTTGGAGAAAAAGAAATGGACGCCATTATTAAAAGGACAAAAATCAAAGTCCCAAAAGATGCCAGAGATTGGCTGGTGCAGATGGCCGGCGGCGACGCACGTCAGGCAATTACGACGCTCGACAATACGCAAAAACTCTACAATAAAATTACGGTCGAAACGCTCAAAGAATCTGTTCAGTCTACCCATTTGCGTTACGATAAAAAAGGGGAAGAGCATTACAATACTATTTCCGCTTTTATAAAAAGTATGCGAGCCTCCCAGCCCGATGCCGCGCTTTATTATCTTGCTCGAATGGTAGAAGCAGGGGAGGACCCGCTTTTCATTGCTCGCAGAATGGTCATTTTTGCGAGCGAAGATATCGGCCTGGCCCAGCCAACCGCCTTAGTTGTCGCTAACGCGGTATTTGAAGCATGTGAGAAAATTGGTTACCCGGAATGTGCCATTAATTTAGCGCATGGGGTGGCATACCTCGCACAATCCAAAAAAGACAGAACGTCGTATGAGGGATATTTTGAAGCGGCCGATGACGTGCGAAAGTTCGGCAACTTGCCAGTGCCGCTTAAAATCCGTAACGCGCCAACAAAGCTCATGAAAGACGTAGGCTACCACAAAGGCTATAAGCTGTATGACAAAGAAAGCTATCTTCCGGAAAAATTAAAGAACAAGAAATATTTAAAAAAAGACAAAGAAAAAGAGGGAAAATAAAAAAGTCGCCGCGTCTCATTGCGGCGACCTAGAGTCTTTCGATTCGAGTTGGGGAAAGCATACGAGTTCGCACGGAAAGCCAAGTACCGTGCTGAAGAAAGAATCCGCTTTCTCGTTTCCGACCCGCTTTGTGGCACACTTTTCTCCATTTACCACAATGGGCTTGTTTTCACCAAGCTCTTTTGCGAGGTTAAGAGTTATCCATTCACCATGAGGCAAGTTTCCCCGCCACGCGATCACCTGGTCGTACCCAAGAAGAACCCTCACTTCTTGTAAAACCGGGTAGTCTTCATCGCTTACAACGACTCCCTGCGCGTTGAGGATGAAGTACTTACGGAGTTGGTGGCGATGCCTAAGACTTAAGATCATCGTATGAAATACGCAACACACCCCACAGCCCTTAATTGGCCGGAGGGGCTTTAGCTTGCGCATGGGCGAGCCTCCTTCCTTAGGGCTGCGTGCTACCAGCGGCAGTTATAACAAACTATGCAATAATCGACAAATAAACTACCTCGCGCGAGCTGACGAGGTATTTTATTTTTTAAGAACCGGCGGTTCTCAACGCTTGCTAAAGCTCGCTGCTCTCCTCCACGGGGAACAAAACGCGGTTCCCCGACCCCCTCCACTCTTTCGCATTCATCCCCGCAGCGCAGCTGCGGGGAATTCTGCGTAAGTATTAAAAAATAACGATATTTGCGCTACCATATTGCTATGGCACATATTCACGAAAAGATAGACTACACCGTTGGGGTATATATCGTTCATATAAACAAAGTTCTGTTGCGCCTACATGAAAAATATAATATTTGGCTTCCAGTAGGAGGTCATATTGAACTTAATGAAGATCCTTCCCAGGCCGCAATACGAGAAGTGAAAGAGGAAGTTGGTTTGGTTATAAAACTCTGGAATGGAAATCAAATTTTTATGCCTCACGGACAGCTATATCATGGAGATCCACCTCGAGCATATAATGAACTTATTCCGCCCGTTGGATTAAATCGCCACGATATTTCAGCGACTCATGAACATGTAGATTTTACTTATTTTGCTATTGCAGATACATTCGAGGTAATTCCGGAAAATCACGATGATCAGTGGAGGTGGCTGGAAAAAGATCAACTCGACTCTATTGAATTACATCCTGATATACATTTTTGGGCAAGTCACGCACTCGATACATTAGGAGAAAAATAGACAAAAAAAGAGGGTCGCGGAGGACGTCGGGAGACATCACGCGGCCTTCTGTTGCTCACTGCGGTATTGGTTCCACTCCGCAGTCTCGATATCGTTGAGAAATGCGGCGGAAGCGGTTTTGGTTCGTCCCCGCCAATAGACTTTGATCATTTCTATGCAGTGAACATCTATTGTCCTCAAGCACTTCAAATGATCCCATTCGTCGACGATAACAACCGTTACATCGGGGTAGCGCTTATATTCGCGCTCAAAGTGGTCCCGAACAGTTCTGTCGTTGGAGACCACCAGCACATAGCCTTGAAGCATGCGGGGTCTCCTTGCTGCCTCTTCAATTATCTGCCTGTTGTGAGGGACGCACAAACCACCCCTGTGCATATCTGAAGGTTGTATGAATATAAAAAGGACGGCCATTGTGGTCGTCCTTCAGAATTGGAAGTGAGGTCTTTGTTGAGCCTCTGCCTGTCGTCGGGCGGCTTGTTCTACCTCCTTGAGCTCCTTTCGTAGTTTAGAAAGAGCTCTTTTTACCCTGGTTTCCGCAGCTCTATGGGAGCGAACGCAGCGGACAAGATGGGCTACCCGCACCACAGTGTCGTTGAGAGCCTCGGGGGCAACGAGCCTGTAGCGCTCGAGCCTGTCGCGAACGATGCCGGGGATCTCTTTGTTCCTGGTTTCTCCCCATAAGCCGTGCTTGCCCCACCAGGCGATCACGTCGCTGGCCAGTTCTTCATCGGTAAACACCGGCACACGAGGGGACGTGAGCAGCTCTCGCTTGCGATCAGAGGCTTGCCCGTTAAGCCAAGCGCCCATTGCAAGAGCCAGCATGAGCTTATGGTGTCGCACACCTTCACGCTTTTTCGTTTCGCCGGCGCGTCTTGCATACCGGCGGCGAAGGTAATCTTCGAGCTGCGCAGCCACCTCCTCAAGTTCCGGCGGGAGGGGAATGTCCTCGACTCCCTCGTCGCCGCGTAAAAAACCGCGAAGAGAATGGCCGAAGGTTTGCCACGAAAAGCCCGCGTCGCGAAAGTTCCGTGCCGACCGGCTCGTCCAATAAACTCGGGCGAGGTCGGATACGAGTAGGGGGGCCATTAGTGGGCCCCCCGCTTCATCTTCAGCCCCTTTGCGACGAGAGGCTTCAGACGTTTGATGTCGCTGGGGTTGAAGACCCCACTTCCCTTGATCGCCTTTTCAGCCGCATCAAGCGGGAAGATTGCGAGACCCTCATCGAGCCTCTTTTGTGCGCTGGTGTGCAGCGCTACGATATCAGCCATGAGTACCTCATCGGACTGACTGTTTCAGGGAACGTTACTGCTATCTATTATACCACAAACGGACTAAAATGCAACCTATCTTCAGGTTGTGTCTAGAATAGGCCAAATTCTAGGAAAATAGCTTATCCACAACGTCTTTTACCATAGTGCCGTCTGCTTTGCCTTTAAGGTCTTTCATAAGCATGCCCATGAGCTGATTCGCTTTTGTTTTATCTGTCACACCAAGTTCCGCGGCTTTTGCTTTCGCAGCAGCTTCTATCTCTTCTCGTGACATTTGAAGGGGGAGCATTGCGGCTAAGATTTCAAGCTCTGCCTTTTCGCTTGCGGCCAATTCGGGCCGGCCGCCTTTTTCGAATTGTTCAATAGAATCTTTGCGCTGTTTAGAAGCGCGCATAATAACGCTTATAAGTTCGTCATCAGTAAGGAAGGCATCAGGTCCCTTTCCTTTTGTTACTGCCTCGTTAGTAGCCGCCGAAAGAAGACCGCGCACCACTGCAAGACGAACTTGGTCTTTGGCACGCATGGCGTCTTTTAATGATTCCTTGAGTTCTTGATGTGTCATGTGAAAAGAATATCATATTTTCTTTGTAACTTGTATGTACGTTTAGTAAATGCTATAGCATAGCGTAACCGTATGGCAAAAAACTCACATACCCGGCATAATCTAGAGAAAATTATCCTTCAGAGTGTGGCAACTGCAGGGTTATTAAGCATTGCCGTACTTGCACCAAATGCGCTTGGGGCAATGATAAAACTTGGGATGATACCCAAAGCACGACAAAAGGAATTTATAGCAAATTCCCGCACACGCTTGGTCCAAAAAGGTTTACTTGAATATAAAAATGGATTTTTGTGCCTTACTTCGGCGGGTGAAGGCAAAATACGCCGACTACAATTAGCGGATTACAAACTCAAGAAACCAAAGCGCTGGGACAAGAAATGGCGTGTGCTTATTTTTGACATACCAGAGCATAGAAAATCAACGCGCAACAGAGTCCGAGCGACCTTGGTTGCACTTGGTTTTAGGAGATTGCAAGATAGTGTTTGGATATACCCCTATGATTGTGAAGATCTGGTTACACTTTTGAAAGTAGAATTTAGGATCGGTAAAGATATGCTTTATATGGTAGTGGAATTTTTGGAATATGATGCAAAATTACGTTCCCATTTCCAGTTGTAATGACTAATACGTTTAATTGATGCTATAGCATTAATTAAACGTAATTCCCGGGGTACTCATGCAAGACGTGGTAAAATAGTGAAATGGAATGGCTATTAGGGATTTTGTTGGTATTCGTACTTGGTAATTTTGTCGTGCTTTTTTTGCTATGGAAAAAAGCTCCATCAGAAGCACCTGCACAAGACACCCAAGGAATGGTACTTCTTCAAAATCAGCTGGAAGCTTTGACGCGCTCGATGGACATTAAGCTCGGCGAAGGTACTCGCACGATGTCCGAGTCTATGAATGCGATTACCGACAGAGTCTCCCAGCAGCTTCTTGAGGTAGTGCGCGGGGTATCTGAGACAAAAGAATCTACTAAACAAGTATTCGTGATTGCTGAGCAGCTGCAAAATTTAGAGAAAGTACTTAAGCATCAAAAACAACGGGGCAACTTAGGCGAGGCAAGTCTTGAATTAATTTTAGGAAATATCCTTCCGCCAACCGCTTTCCAAATGCAGTATGAATTTCCGGGAGGGGAGACGGTGGATGCCGCAATATTTACCAAAGAGGGTGTGATACCGGTTGATGCAAAGTTTAGTCTTGATAACTACAATCGTGTTGTAAATGCGGTTGATGACGCACAGAAACTCGAACTCGAGAAGCTTTTTAAGAACGACCTTAAAGCGCGCATCGATGAAACTGCTAAATATGTGCGTCCTAAAGATGGGACACTTCCGTTTGCGTTTATGTATATTCCAGCAGAAGCGATCTATTACGATCTTCTCGTTAACGAAGTTGGCTCGGTTAAGGTCAACACTCGCAACTTAATAGATTACGCCTACAACGAAAAGAAGGTGATTATCGTATCGCCCACGACCTTTGCCGCATATCTGCAGTCGGTTCTCTATGGCTTTAAGGCATTTAAAATTGAAGAGGGGGTAAAAGAGATAGCAAAAAATGTCGAGGCGCTCGGCAGGCACATCAAGGCCTATGAAGATTTCAATAATAAATTGGGTGCTTCGCTTTCAACTACTGTCAATCATTACAATGCCGGCAAGAAAGAGTTAGGGAAGATAGATAAAGACGTGCTGCGCATCACAGGGTCCTCTGTAGAGCTTGATACGGGCCTTCTTGAGCGTCCGATCTTGGAAGGGAAGGAATAAACTGCTTCGAGTATTTCTTGCCGAAAATAAATAATGTGTTATTATATCATCGGATGCGCACAGGGCGCATAATAGCTCTTGGAGGCAGTGTTGAAACGATTCGATCTTTCCGCCTTTCCGTACGCAGTAGGCAACGAAATTGTCTGGCCTCTGCAGTGCGTTACTCGCAAGGAGGCTGCAGCTGCTGCTGAAGCGATGGGGGACTTCAATCCCATCCACAGCAGCCCCGCAATGGCGCACAAGTGGTGCAGTCTGATGAAAGTTCCGTACCCTCACGAGGGAGCGGTAATCGTCGCGGGCAGCCATATCTTGGGGTTAGCCTCAAGACTTTTCGTTCAGAAGCTCGGATCCGGTACCACGGTCGTGACGATCGGAAGCATCAAGACCGCGCCCGTGACCCTCTTTACGTTCAAG
>JACMMG010000023.1 GCA_014379165.1 Candidatus Parcubacteria bacterium | reverse complement strand
GTCTCTCAACTTCATTATTCTCACTCCCTGGGTGCTGCGGGAAAGAGATGGAATTTCTACCAAACCAGTCCTGATGACCTGGCCTTTTTTGGAGATAACTACCATTTCATCTTCCCCTACCCCTTCTTCTTTAGAAATTACTCTTGCGGCAATAAGCGGGCCTGTTTTTGGA
Organism: Candidatus Parcubacteria bacterium; assembly: GCA_014379165.1. GTDB lineage: Bacteria > Patescibacteriota > Minisyncoccia > Phycocordibacterales > SBAW01 > GWA1-54-10. The sequence continues at coordinate 8,542 of JACMMG010000023.1, read as the reverse complement.
GTTACTTTGATTGTCTTAATGCCTGAGCCGCCGCGATTTTGAACTTTGTAGTCCTCTACCGGCGTTGCTTTGCCGTATCCATTGCGTGAGATAACCAAGACTTCAAGGCCTTTGATGCCGTGCTTCACAACGTCGGCACCAACGATGATGTCGCCGCTTCCAAGCTTCATGCCGCGCACGCCGCCGGCGTTGCGGCCCATCGGGCGAACATCACTTTCTTTAAATTTAATTGATTGCCCTTTTGCAGTTGCAAGCATTATCTCATCGCCCTTTTCAACCAAGAGCGCTGCGATGAGTTCGTCACCCTTTTGGAGCTTCTGTGCAATGAGTCCACTGCGACGCACATCGTGGAAGGCCGTTGCATCAACTTTTTTGACAACACCCTGCTTGGTAATCATGTAGAGGAATTTTTCTCCCTCTTTTTGGTTTTTGCGCATTGGAAGCACGGATGTGACCTTCTCTTCTGCAGTTGTTGAGAGGAAGTTAACGATAGCTTTGCCTTTGGTTGAGCGCTTACCTTCAGGAATTTCGTAGAACTTCAGTTGGTACGCCTTTCCTACATCGGTAAAGAACAGAAGATCGCTGTGCGTTGAAGTAGTGAGGAAAGTTGTAACAAAGTCTTCCTCTTTTGTGTCGAGGTCGATCACTCCAACTCCGCCGCGCTTTTGCCTGCGGAATTCTTCGGGGTTGGTGCGTTTTACGTAACCGCCTTGGGTTAAGACCAAAACCTGCTCTTCGTCAGGCACGAGGTCTTCCAGGTTAATAACACCTGCGGCACCCTTAATTATTTTTGTCGCGCGTTCGTCAGCATGCTTAGCAGCAATGTCGGTAATTTCTTGCTTAATGACACCCATCATCTTTTTTTCTGACTTCAAAAGCGTTGAGAGTTCTTCTATAAGCGCTTGAATTTCCTTAAGCTCGTCCTCTACCTTTTTGCGTTCAAGGTTAGCGAGTTTTTGCAGGCGCATCTCAAGAATTGCCGTAGTCTGTAGGTCGGAGAATTTAAATTTAACCATCAAGTTTTTATGTGCATCGGCAACGTCTTTAGAAGCGCGGATGATCTTGATTATTTCGTCGATATGATCGAGCGCTTTTTTAAGACCAAGCAAAATGTGCTCGCGCTCCTGTGCCCGGGTTAAATCAAACTGTGTGCGGCGCTTAACGACATCCTGACGGTGCTTGATAAACTCTTCGAGAATTCCTTTCAGCGACATCGTTTGCGGCACGCCGTCGACAAGCACGACCATGTTGAAGTGGAAGGTGTCCTCAAGCGCGGTGTGCTTGTAAAGATAGTTCAGCACTTTTTGTGGATGCCCGCCTTGCTTAAGGTCGATGACGACACGAATGTCTTTGGTCGACTCATCGCGCATTGCACGAATACCCTCGAGTTTTTTGTCGCGCACTAATTCCGCAATGCGCTCTTGCATGTCGGCCTTGTTAACGCGGTATGGCAAGCTTGTAATAACGATCTGGTAGTCGCCTTTTTTAGTCTCTAAAATTTCGGCATTGCCGCGCACCACTACCCCGCCACGGCCGGTCGAGTATGCATGGAGCAGATCTTTTTTATTATATGCAACCGCTCCTGTTGGGAAGTCGGGGCCGCTTACAAACTGCATCAGGTCTTCAACTGTTGCTTTAGGGTTTTCTATCAAATGGGTTAAGGCCGCTGAGAGCTCGCCGAGGTTGTGTGGCGGGATGTTGGTTGCCATACCAACGGCAATACCAAGCGTACCGTTAAGCAAAATGTTGGGCACAGCCGAAGGGAGCACCGCAGGCTCTTTAAGTGAGCCGTCATAGTTTGGCCGCCACTCGACTGTTTCTTTTTCAAGGTCGCGCAAAAGTTCTGTCGCCATTCCTGACATCTTTGCCTCGGTGTAGCGCATCGCTGCGGCGCCGTCGCCATCGACCGAACCGAAGTTGCCCTGGCCGATGATTAAGGGGTAGCGCATTGCAAAGTCCTGCGCCATTTTTACCATCGCATCGTAAACGCTTACGTCGCCATGCGGGTGGTATTTACCGAGCACATCGCCAACTACCAGCGCCGATTTGCGAAAGCGACTTGAGGGAGTGAGCCCCATGCGATGCATAGAATATAAAATGCGGCGGTGCACGGGTTTAAGGCCGTCGCGCACGTCTGGCAATGCACGCGAGACAATTACCGTCATCGCGTAGTCGAGGTACGACTCGCGCATCTCTGTGGAGATATTGCGCGCTTGCACACCCGAGCCGCCGTCGCTACGCTCGATATGACCACCCGACTCTCCTTTTTTATATACGTCAGCCATACAGTAATTTAACGCTCAGTGGTCGTTGCGGAGTATAAAAAATTTGGTGCCGACTTAATGAGGCTGCCGAGCGATGCGGTTTGGTTACTCTGAGTGTTTTCTGCAATTGCCTTCTCATCATTCGAAAGGCGCATGCCAAAGGTAGCAAGCCAACCGACAAATATAACGGCGGTAAGAGCACCTGCAACGCGCACGGCAAAACTGCGGCGCTCATGCGGAGTTTTTTCGTCTTGTAGCCGCTTAATATAGTTTCTCATAATCACATTACGATGCCAGCACGATTACCTCTGCCTCCTTTTCGGAAAGGTCTTTCTTTTTAACCGTCAGTTTTTCTATCGGTTTTGTATCTTCCGCTCCCGCTTCTTTGAGAAAAGACTTCAGCGCGGCAGCGTCGTAACTCATTGGCACAATCGCTTTTGGTTCAAGCCCCACAGCTAGTTTATATGCTTCAGCAGGGTCAAGGGCACCATTGCCGCCAATTGGTACAAACAGTACATCGATATTATCAAGCTCTTCTTTGGCTGACTGCGGAAGTGTAGTGGTACCTAGGGCACCCAAGAAAACCAAATTCATATTTTCAAGCGCAATAGAATAGATAGTATTAATTCCCTTGTCGCCGCCATAGGTAGAGTCTGAGGCAAAACCGCGCACGGCTACCCCTTTTACTTCGTATTCACCCGGGCCCGTTATAGCAAATGGTTCGCGCTCGCCAAAGACAGTATTTTCTACCCCATTGAAATCTTCGTGGTCGAGAGAAACGAGCGTAATATCAGAGCCAAACTTTGAGGACTTAAGACTAGAGTCTTTTGAGGGTGGGTTCATGGCCAAGGTCAAATCGCCTTGCGAAATCTTGAAATTTTGCCCACCCAAGTAGCTGATAACCATGTGTTAATTATAGCAAATTTTCACCTCAATTTCAAGTACATTTCGGCTTAAAACAAAAGAAAAACTCGGCATTGCCGAGCTTCGGTAGTGGCGCGAGATGAGCTCACTTATGGTTGGGTGACAACCAGTGCCCACTCATTTGATTCGCCGAGTGGAATGAACATTGCAGGCCATCGGATTTGACCCGGGCCTTGCTTCTTAGGAACGGTGCCAAGGCTGATACCGCCTCGTTCTGAATATCGGCGAAACACCGAGATTCGGACGACCTTACAAGTTCCCGCTACCGCGAAGGCGCTGACCACTTTCGCGCTATCCGCTTGGGAACCGTTGTGCCAAGCACGGAAGATTACTCGCACATAATAGGGTGACACGCATACGGGCACTGTGACCGTAATCATCTCGGCTTTCTGAAATGGATCGTTCGTCTCAGGCAATCGCGCCTCAGACGCGCTCGCCGACAAACACAGTGACATACACAGTGTTGCGGCGACTAAGACTTGAATGCTCATGCCGCACCTCACTTATTAGATGAACTTAACGCCCCCTACAGGTAAGGGTACCCCTCTTTTTATGGGGCGTCTATAGACACTTTACACCTCTTGACTGTTCATGAAGATAGGGGTAATTTTGAAGGGCCAATCAAGGCTAATCGGAAAGGTCCGACTATGAGCAAAAGCAGGGTTCCCAGGAAGTTCCTTCCAAGTTTGGCTTTCTCCATCGGCGCTGCGGTCGTCGGCATTTCGACGCCGAGCTTCGCTGCTTCGGCGGCCGTCGACATCAATAAGCAGATCATCATCGACCAGAACTACGCCGGCAACGTGGCACAGGCGGCATCTTACCAGATCTTCAAGGACATCGACCTCGGCGTGATCGACGGCACCGTCAAGATGACGGCCGGCGAGCGCATCAAGAACATGTGGGACATGGTCGACCAGGCGGCTCTCGACCCGGGCGGCGGCACGGACACTCCTCCGACGATCACGGCGCGCGACGTCTTCATCTACAAGATCGTCAAGGTCGCCCCGCAGGCGTTCAACTACCCGGGCGGCGGCACCGGAACTGATCCGGGCGGCACCGGCGGGGCGATCAACGACCCTGAGAAGATCTTGGCGGCGATGCTCGGCTTCGACGAGGGCGGCGGCAAGATCAAGGGCACCAAGACGAGTCCGCGGGCTGACGTGCAGATCCTCGCGCTCGACGCCGACGACGGCTACGCGCCCGGCCGGATCGCATTCCTCACCTGACACCCAGTCCTGGGGTGATTCAACGAGAAATCGCGACACACTCTGGTGGCGGCGCCGAAGCGCCGCCACCCCAACCACACGACTCCCCCTCCTTGAGGCCGGGAGTTGTTTTATTTACATGTTCACAACCCATATTGACGTTGAGCTAGGTAGGTGTAGATTTGCTAATGCAGCCAGGGATTTTGACCGGGCATGCATGAAGGAGAATTCACATGGGTCGCCATTTGCAGAATCATTCGCCTCACATGTCGTTCTCGTCGTTCGCGCCGGCTCACGTCATGAACCATTCGGATCTTCATCCGGGCGCCGAGCAGACCGATTCCATGATCGACGCTGCCGTGAAGTACGGCATGGAGCGTTCGATCAAGATCTGAAGTCGCGAAGAGCGGCCCGAGCATCCGCTCGAGGCCTTCAAGAAGGGAGGACCCCCATGAGTCGACCGTCTTATCGGCGCACGCGCCGAAGCGGCCACCGACTCGCGCTCCAGCGCAGTCGCTAAACCCCCACGGTCACCGCAAGTCCCCGGAGATACATCATGCGTTCGCGCATCGTGTTGTCTCCGGGGCATCATTATTTTTATATCTTGCAAAATTGTTTTTAATACTGTATATTCAGGCTAATAAAGGGCTGACCTTTATTAGCAAGTGAGCGAGAGAAAAGAAAGCTTGATTTCTTTTCCGAGCGAGCGAAGCTAATATGCTCTGCATATTAGCGAACGCGCATAGGAGTAAATCCCACGAGGGACCCCTATCGTACAAAGCAATATGACACCAGCAAAAAAAGCCGTCTTAGACGCGGCCTCAACTGAAGATATCGATACAGCTCCTCTTTCACAGATGGGTGCTCTTGCCCTGCAAGCACCCGAACCTCCAAAAGAAGGTGACATCGTTGAGGGTCCTGTAATTGCACTTGATCGCGCACGGGTATATATCGACCTTCCCCCATTTGGTACCGGTATTATCTACGGGCGCGAGTACATGAATGCGCGCGAGGTAATCAAGCGCACAAACCCTGGTGACGTTATTGCCGCTAAGGTTATCTCTGTAACTAGCAAAGAAGGTTATATTGAGCTTTCTCTTAAAGAGGCTCGACAGGCAATTATCTGGGCACAAGCTGAAGAAGCGCTTAAAGACAAGCGACAATTTGAAGTCGCTGTTAAAGAAGCAAACAAGGGCGGTCTCATTATGGAGTGGCAAGGCATCGCTGGCTTCCTCCCCGCTTCCCAACTAAAGGCTGAACACTACCCGCGCGTGATGGACGGCGACAAAGACAAGATTCTTGATGAACTGCGCAAGCTTGTCGGAGAAAAACTCATGGTTTCTATCATTTCTGCAACACCAAAAGAAGGAAAACTTATATTCTCCGAAAAGGGTGCTGACGATAAAGAAAAGAAAGAGCTTATCGCTAACTACCAGGTGGGCGACGTAGTTTCTGGCACCGTAACAGGCATGGTGGACTTTGGCGTCTTCGTAAAACTTGAAGAAGGCCTAGAAGGCTTGGTGCACATTTCAGAAATTGACTGGGGCTTGGTTGACGACCCGCGCCACTTCTTTAAAGTTGGCGATACTGTCAAAGTAAAAATAATTGATATTAAAGAAGGTAAGATTTCTCTTTCTGCAAAACAACTTAAAGAAAACCCTTGGACTACAGCGACCGGCAAATACAACAAAGGCGACAAAGTTGAAGGTGTAATCATCAAATTCAACAAACACGGCGCGCTCGCAAGCATTGAAGAAGGTATCGCGGGTTTGGTTCACGTAAGCGAGTTTGGTACTGAGGATAAACTCCGCAGCAGCTTGGAACTCGGCAAACGCTACCCCTTCACTATTTCGCTTTTCGAGCCAAAAGACATGCGCATGGCGCTTGCCTACGGCGGAGAAAAAAAGTAAAAGTTTTGCAAAAAAATAAAAAAGGCCGCCGGGGTTCCCTCGGCGGCCTTTTGCGTTTTGGACCCGTTGCGTCATTATTTAGTGACTTTTGGCACAAGGCGAAGATTGGGTTTTTGTCTCACCGGCATAGGAGCCAGAAGTGTGTATTCTTGAGTGCGCCGTACCAGCGACTTAATTCGCGCCTCAATTTCCCGCATATTCTGAGGAGCGCGAATATAATCGTCGGCACCCATATCCAAAGCCTCCACTACTCGCCTTAAGTACTCTTCATCGTTTTGAGGCCAAGGTTCGAGGATCAAAATCGGCACTCTACGTATGCCTTTAAGCGTTCTAAGGAGGCCGATCGGATGATAGTCTCTTGCCGATCGCAAAAGAATAATGTCGGGAGGCTCCAGCTGGAGCGCGCCAACTGCCTCCATTGCAGTAAAGCAAACCGCAGTTTCCATATCCGCATTATTTAGAGCGTATGCGATAGGAGCGGCAAAATCGTTATCGGCTTCAATGAGAAGAACTTTCATGAGCTCACCTCATGGGTTTCGTTTGCTGCTTAAAATATCACGACGGAGCGAAAACTCAAACCAAGTTATCGTCGGCGCGGTTTGAGGTCAAAACAAGTCTCTCCGTTTTCATGATCTTCGGTGGGCTGGGCGATGCCGGCATCGGCATTACACGGTTCTCCGCCCGGCGCATACGACAGTCCGGAAAAATCATGCTCGCTTCCAGCACATAGCGCAGTGTCAGGCTCCGGCGGTGCGTCTGCGCCTGTAAGAAGAGCCTGACTTCCCGTGCGCTCAAGGGAAGTTCCAAGATGAAATGTTCTGCAGTCAGTACCCGTCCCGATAGAAGCATAGGCATAGGGAAGATTCGTTGAAGGGTCGTGAGGCACCATACTCATATGCTCTGAGCCTTCAAGCGAAGTACAGCCTTCTTTTTTATACAAACATACCGGATACGTTCCTTTTTCATCGAAAAACTCTCCAAGTGCTAAGCGAATTTGGCCAATATCAGAAATTCGTATTGCGTCCCTGTCTTTTGCTTGGCTGTCGCGGAGATTGGAAGTTATAACCAGCGCGAGAGCTGCTGCAAGCACGGCAATGACCGCGACTTCGAAGAATTTAAAATTTTTAAAAGATAGGTTCATACTAGTTAATTACGGAGTTACATCATAACAAGTTTCGGTTGGGCTTGGTTGGCCTTGTGCCACGCCCGCAGTTGCATTGCATGGAGCTCCTGCCGCTACCGCCGATGTTCCTTCGAAGTCAGCCGGACTGTTAGCGTTACAAAGTGTCGTTACCGCAGAATCTTTATCCCCTTTCAATACTTGGTTTGAAGCAACCTCTAGCGATATACCGAGGTGGTAGCTGTTACATGCTGCTGCGGAACCGCGACTAGCATACGTATAGCCGGTTGGAACACTTGGCATACCTCCAACTGCAGAAGAAAGCGCTGCGTTGCCCGTACATCCGGCAGGCGTACCTGAATATAAACATGAAGGATATGTAGCGTATCGGCCATAGTACAACTCCAGAGCATATTGAATTTGTCGAACTTCAGAAATGCGCTTCGCGTCTTTGCCCCCGGTGCGTGCACCGCCAAGCGATGCAAGCACAATGCCCGCTAAAATACCGATAATGGCTATAACAACCAAAAGCTCAATAAGTGTAAACCCCGACACTAACTTTGGCATTGTTTTTCGCAGAAAAACTTTGCGCAGTGATGCCAAAGTTAGTGTTGGGGTAAAGCCGCGTTTTGATGAGTACATTATAAAAAATTACCTTCTACCCTGCGTAGCTTTATAAATACCATATAAAAATAGAGTTTGCGGAAGTTATCCACCACCCTCCCACCTTCGGGCTTTTCCCTAGGAAGCATCCCTGACCCCCCATTTATTTATCGAGAATTTATTTGCGTCATCGCGTTTTGAAGCCCCTCGTTCAAAAGTAATTCAAGGGCATCCCGCACATCTTTGCGTGCTTTTTTTAATGCGTCAGCTTCCCCGGCGCGGAATTTGCTTAACACGTCAGGTTTTTTTACTTTTCCTGCCTTGCCTCCTGAAATACCAATTCGGATGCGAGTGAAATTTTTTGTTTTAACCGCCCGTTGTATAGATTCGACTCCTTTATGGCCGCCGGAACCCCGTCCAAATGAGATTCGGACAGCTCCAAGCGGTAAATCAAGGTCATCGTGAAGCACAATAAGACCCTCGGCGGCTTTAACTGATTTAACAACTGGTTTTACC
>JACMMG010000022.1 GCA_014379165.1 Candidatus Parcubacteria bacterium | reverse complement strand
TTTCTACTTTTAATTTTGAAATAATGTCTTCTATAGAAAAAGAACCTTGTTTGCCGTGATCTCTGCTTTCAAGGGTTGCCTCTTTTGTACTAACTTCTGCATCACCAATAACAAGCAGATGAGGAATTTTCCCTACTTTTGCTTCGCGTATTTTTTTGCCGAGCGTTTCAGGCGAAGCATCAATTTCTGCGCGAAGGCCTGCTTCTTTAAGTTTTAAAAATAAATCTTGCGCGTATGGGGCGTGCGCGTCAGCGATAGGAAGCACGCGTACCTGAACTGGCGAAAGCCAGCTGGGAAGCGTACCGCCAAGATGCTCGAGCAATACTGCGGTAAAGCGCTCTATCGAACCCATGATAGCGCTATGAATCATTACAATTCGCTCCTTTTCTCCTTTTTCGTTGATACACGTCAGATCGAAACGCTCGGGAATATTCATATCTAGCTGAATCGTTGCCACTTGATGCTCCCGGCCAATCGAATCAGTTGCCATGAAGTCGAGCTTGGGGCCGTACAGTGCGGCTTCGCCAGGGGCTTCAAAGTAATCCGCATCACGCTCTCGAGCGATTTCACGCAATGCATTTTCCGCTTCTTCCCACAATTCGCTTGTACCGAGATATTTTTCGGGATGCTCTTTGTCATGGAACGAAAGGCGCACTTTTAAACTGAAGCCGAATTGCTTATAGAAGGTATCGACAATGTCCCACGTGTTAAAGAATTCCGTTTTAACTTGGCTTGTGCGGCAAAATACATGACTGTCGTCTTGCGTTATGGAAAGTACTCTTGTGAGCCCGCCAAGTTCTCCGGACTGCTCATCGCGATACACCATCGTTGTCTCGCTATAGCGTTGCGGCATTTCCCGGTAGCTCATAGGACGGCGCGCAAAGATTTGCGTGTGATGCGGGCAGTTCATAGGCTTCATTGCATACTCTCGGCCTTCGCGCGCGGTTATGCGAAAGAGGTCGTCGGAAAATTTTTCCCAATGCCCTGATTTTTCGTAGAGCTCGCGCTTAGTGATATGAGGGATAGTTACACGCTCGTATCCGTATTTTGCTCGAAGGTCCCATACGTATTGATCAAGCTCGCGGCGAACGGTGGTGCCCTTAGGTGTCCACAGTGGGAGCCCCGAGCCGACTAAGTCGGAGAATGTAAAGAGGTCGAGTTCCTGGCCTATCTTCCTATGATCGCGCTCATCTGCCATATATTCTTCTTCACATACTACCGCGTTTCCATTTTTTTAAAAGCGGTCTGGTTTACAGAGCCTTAAGCTTATCGGCAACGAGCGAAAGCTCGCCGTTGCGATTTGAGAGTCGGCCTTTAAGTGCGATCACAGTTTCGCGCTTAAGAATTTCTTTGTTTTCCGCATACACGCGGGGAAAAACAGCAGCTTCTATCGAACCGTCAAAGTCAGCGATTTTCACAAAGGCCATTTGGTCGCCGCCGCGCGTGAGTATCGTGCGCACGCTCTCTATCATCCCCGCAGCTACGGCAGTCATTCCCGGCGTCATCTGTGCCCGCAGTTGCCCTAACGTCATTGGCCGCTTTGAAAGTATTTCCCGGAAGCGGTCAAGCGGGTGTCCCGACACATACAGCCCGAGAAGCTCTTTTTCCCACGCTAAGCGTTCTTCTAGAGTCGCTTGTGCTGCCGGTGCGAGATGAACTTCGGAAGCCCCCGCCCCAAGTTCCGCAAAAAGGGAATCGTGTGAGCTTTCTTTTGCCGCATCGCGATGGAACTCCAAAAGATGTTCTATATTTGCCAGCATTACTCCGCGCTCGCCGAAGCTGTCGAGCGCTCCGCATTGTATTAGTGACTCGAGCCCTTTTTTATTGAGTCCTTGGTCTTTCACTCGGAACAGAAAGTCGGAGATCGAGGTAAAGTGTCCGCTCGCTTTGCGCTCGGCGATAATGCTATCGGCAACGCCGCTTCCGAAATTTTTTATCGAATGGAGGCCAAAACGGATCGCGTCTTTAGAAGAATTCTGTAAAGACCCCAATATAACCGTAAAGTCGCCGAAGCTTTCATTTATATCAGGCGGCAAGACAGGCACATTCATGCGCTTGCATTCTTCAACCATGATCGCGACCGTATCGATGTTGCCAGCCTCCGCGGTCAAAACCGCAGCCATATATTCGACAGGAAAATTCGCCTTCATATATGCAGTCTGGTAGGCGACTTTGCCGTAGGAGGCCGCGTGCGCTTTGTTAAAGCCGTACGCCGCAAACGGCTCGATCAGCTTCCAGAGTTTTTCCGCAAGTCCCGCTGTAAGCTTCCCGAAGGTAATGAATCCCTCAGTCAGTTTCTTTTTTTCCGCTTGCATAACCTCAGGAATTTTTTTGCCCATCGCTTTGCGCAGTTTGTCCGCTTCAAGCCAGGAATACCCAGCTAGTTTGATCGCGGTTAACAGAACATCGTCTTGGTATACCAATACGCCGTAGGAAGAATCGAGGAATTCTTTCATGCGTGGATCGAGGTACGTGATGAGCGCTGGGTTATGCTTGCGCTCTATGTATTGAGGGATCGTTTCCATCGGCCCGGGGCGGAAGAGCGCGACCATCGCGTTAATGTCGTGAATGGAAGACGGGCGCAGCTCTTTTAGAAATCGCGTCATGCCGGCGCCGTTAAGTTGAAAGGTGCCTTCGGTCTCACCGCGGGCGAGCATCTCGAACGTTTTGGTATCATCAACGGGTACATTTTCGATATCGACTCGGATACCGCGCGTTTTTTCCACAAGTTCGACCGCTGAAGAGAGAATTGCCAAGTTGCGGATACCGAGAAAGTCGAACTTCAAAAGCCCAGCATCTTCGATCGAGTACATGTCGTACTGCGTAATGAGCTTGCCGCCTTTGGGGTCGCGCTGAATAGGTACGAAGTCGACAAGCGGGGTGGGCGATATGACGACACCTGCCGCGTGGACAGAAATATGCCGCGCACACCCTTCAATTTTTTTCCCGAGGTCGATAATATCTTTTACATCGGCATCGCTATCGTACATTTTTTTTAATTCCGGTGTTTCGGCTAGTGCGCGTTCGAGTGTCATGGGAAAGCCCTGACTGCCAAAGGGAATTGCTTTTGCAATTGCATCACCGACACCATAAGCGTAGCCGAGCGCGCGTGCAACATCGCGTACGACGCCGCGCGCCAGCATGGTGCCAAAGGTACCTATTTGCGCCACGTGGTCGTCTCCGTACTTTTTGCGGGCATACTCTATGACCTCGTCACGACGATTGTCGGCGAAGTCCATATCAATGTCCGGCGCACTGGGCCGCTCGGGGTTAAGAAAACGCTCAAAAGGAAGTTTATACAAAAGTGGATCTACATTTGTAATGCCGATGACGTATGTAACGAGCGAACCTGCGACCGAGCCGCGGATCGTGGTTAGAATCTTCTGTTCGCGTGCAAACCGCAATAGGTCGGCGACCACAAGAAAATAAGGCGCGTAGCCTTTTTCGCAGATTATCTTGTATTCGTACTCGATACGCTCTCTCGCTTCGGGTGAGGCTTTTAAAAAACGCCGCTCGATACCTTCTTCAATTAGTCTGCGCAGCTCGTCGTTGAAGTTTGACCCTTTCGGTATTGGAAATGCGGGGAATACCCATCTGCCAAGGTCAAGTTCAAGGTGTATGCGCTCGGCAATCTCGAATGTACGAGCAATCGCGTCTTTTTTAAACTGCGACTCCATTTCTTTTTCGCTTGGAAAATGATATTCAGTTTCTTCCGCATTCAGGTCTCCATTTTCCACAGCGCTGCGGTCTTCTATCGCGCGCATAGTTTCCCATGCCCGCCGGTCTTCAGGTTTTAGATAAAAAATCTCGCGCATTGCTATGTCTGAGCTCTTCGGGTCGATCTGAATAAGGCCTTCTGTGTGGTTTTGCAATATTTCCTTCGTAACAGTCGGAGCGTCTGCGGATGCAAGATGCGATTGTGTAACGATGGAAAGCAGATTTTTATAGCCGATTTCGTTTTCAGCATATAAAATGAGGCGTTTACCGTCGCCAATATGGGCATCAAGTCCGATAATGGGCTTTATCCCTACAGCTTTGCATTCTTTATAAAATTCGATGGCTCCGTAGAGGTTACCGATGTCAGTGAGTGCGAGTGCCGTGCAACCTTGCGCCTTTGCAGCTGCAACTAAATCGGGGATTTTCGGAAGCGCTTTCAGCAAAGAGTAGTGCGAATGGACATGGAGGGGGACGAATACAGCAGACATATCCGAAGTATACCTTTTCTACCTCTTGAGATTTAGGTTGACTAAGTAGTATTAGGTAAGCATAATCTGCGCGGGCTCCGTAAGGGAGCATATGGTGCACACGAGGAGGATGCGATGACAATCGCTCTTAAATTCGGCGGCTCATCGCTTGCCGATATTAGTCAAATCCAGAAGGCTGTGGAAATCGTTCGCGGTAATCCCGAGCGCAAATATGTTGTGGTTTCCGCCCCTGGCAAACGTTCTCCGGCGGATATGAAGATGACCGACATTTTCTATCACTGGCACGAAGCCGAAAGTGCTGGAAGATCATGCCGCGCACTTCGTAAGCGGATTTTCAGGCGCTACGCCGACATCGTTCGTGGTTTTGGGCTCTATTTTGATGTCGGCCGTGAGTTGAATGAGGTTGAAGAGGCGCTCAAAGCAGGAGCTTCTCGCGACTTTATGGCAAGCCGTGGCGAGTATTTGATGGCAAAGATATTCGCACTCATTCTCGACTATGAGTTCGTCGACGCGGCCCACTGCATCCGTTTTGACAAAGACGGCAAATGCAACTGGAATCTCAGTTTCGATCTCACCTACAAAGCCTTGATTGATCTGGGAGACCAGGGCGCGGTCATTCCTGGGTTTTACGGTGCTGACATCAACGGAAAGGACATCGTCACTTTTTCGCGCGGCGGCTCTGACGTAACGGGGGCGATCGTTGCACGTGCGGTTATGGCGAAACTCTACGAGAATTGGACCGACGTCGATGGCCTGTATTGTGCCGATCCTACGGTCGTGAAGAATCCTTTGCTGCTTGCGAGTGCAACCTATGCGGAGGTACGAGAACTCTCCTACATGGGAGCAAAGGTCGTACACCCGATGGCGATGTATCCGGTGGCAAGGGCGGGAATCCCGACTCGTATCTGCAATACGAATAATCCTAAATCGCCTGGTACGTTGATCACCAGCGGCGGAGATGTACAGTCTCGATCGCGCGGAGTTGCAGGAGTCGCCGGTCGTGCGGGGTTTGCAGCGGTACGCGTGGAACGGGCCCTCATGAACGAAGAACTCGGGGACGCACACACGGTCCTTGGAATCTTGCTCAAGCATCGGGTGCGGTTCGATCACTCGCCAGGTGGCATAGACACTATGAGCTATGTCATTGACCAACACGATATGTCCGACACGTTGGCAAAGACTATCGTCGACGAGATCCGAGAACAATGTATGGCTGACGATGTCAGGCTCGATCGCGGCATTGCCATGATCGCGATCGTAGGGGAAGGGATGGTCAACCGTATCGGCATGTCCCGCGACGTATACGCTGCACTTGCAGCGGCAGGCATCAATGTTCGCATTCAGAACCAAGGGTCAAGCGAGCTCAACATCTTGGTTGGGGTCAATGAAACCGACTATGAACGAGCCATTCAGGCGATCTACAACGCATGCATTGCACCCGTTGTCTGATCTCCCCTGAATACGACTTTCAAGCTAGCGGCGGCATCTTCGGGTGCCGCTCTTTTCTTTTGTACAATATATGTATGGAGCGATTAATTCTCGGTGTGGACGAGGCAGGACGCGGGCCACTTGCCGGCCCGGTTGCGGTTGGCGTCGTTGCTGCGCCGAACGGGTTTGATTTCAGGCTTCTTGCAGGCGTGCGCGACTCAAAACAAATGAGCGAGCTTGGTCGCGAAATTTGGTATGAAAAATTGCGAGTTTTAGAACAAGAAGAAGGCTTGCGACACATTGTTGTTTTTTCTTCGGCAAATAGTATCGATACCTATGGCATTACTCGCGCGGTAAGGCGGGCCGTATATAAAGGAGTGCGCACGCTGGCTCCGGAGTATGCGGGAGTAAAAGTTTTGCTTGACGGTCTTTTGCATGCACCTAAGGAGTACGAACAGGAAACAATAATAAAAGGAGACGAAACCGAGCCTCTGATCTCGCTTGCCTCAATAGCGGCAAAAGTGCGACGAGATAGGCTCATGCGCCGGCTATCTCTACGCTTTCCGGAATATGGATTTGAGATACATAAAGGGTACGGCACCAAAATGCATCGTGAAGCGCTCATTAAATTAGGGTTGTGCGATATCCACCGGAAAACCTTTTGTCATTAGGAAGACGTTGTATTTTTAAGGGTTTTTTGCTATATTCTTCGTATGGTTGTTCGAATGAGACACACCAGGGCCCACACCGGCAATCGCCGGTCGCACCATGCGATTAAAGCGCAGGTACTTAGCGTATGCGAGTGCGGCGCGAAACGCGTGTCTCATCGAGCATGTCCGGTATGCGGCCGCTACAAGGGTCGCGTTGTTATCGACCTGTTGGGTAAATCGCAGGCAAGGACAGCCAAGCGCACGCAGCTTAAAAATAAGCGTGCAGTGCAAGAGGGAACCAAGAGCGAAGCGCAGAAGTAGATCTGCCTTTACTCTTGAGTCTGTTCTGGTTTAGGGCGTGTGCGAAAAACAGTTCTTTTCACAATAATGGCAAACAGGCACCTCAGCAGATCGGTAGTGCTCCAAACGCTCTTCGAGTGGGACTTCCGCAATTTTGCTGCTCAACATGCACGCGAGGCACTTACTCGTAATACAAATGAGTTCGCGCCTGCCGCAAGCGACTCCGCATTTATGGAGGACCTCCTTAAAGGTGTACTTGAACGCAAGAGCGATCTTGATATGGTCATAGAAAAAGCCGCGCCTGAATGGCCGCTAGAGCGCATTGCTCCGGTCGATCGGAACGTGTTGCGGCTCGGACTCTACGAGCTCTTGTTTTCCGACCGCGACAAAGTTCCAGCGAAGGTTGCTATCAACGAAGCCATTGAGCTTGCAAAAAGTTTTGGTGGCGAAAATAGCGGACGTTTCGTCAACGGCGTATTGGGTGCTGTTTACAAAGAGCTCGGCGAGCCGGGCAAAGACGAAGTTTCTAAAAAGAAAAAAGACATTCCGTACGAAGAAATGCCTATTGAACGCCTCGGGGGTGCAATCGTCTATGCACTCCATGGTGGCGACACCTACCTCGCACTTGTGCATGACATCTTTGGCCACTGGACGCTCTCCAAAGGTAGGGTTGAAGCTGGCCTCGATATAGAAGAGGGAACAAAACGCGAAATAAAGCAGGAACTTGGGCTCGATATCAACATCAAATGTACGATAGGCGAGAATGAGTACATTGCAAGCGACCCGGAAGCGGGTAAAAAGCGCAAACACGTGAGTTACTTCCTTGCGGAGTCGCCGTTTACCGATATTGTGCTTGAGCAAAAAGGCGGCCTCGACGACGCACGGTGGTTTAAGATAGGCGATGCGCTCGAGCTTAATTTTTACGAAGATGTGCTTCCCATAGTAACCAAAGCGCTCCAACAATTACAAAATACAACATCACCAAAACGCTAATTTATTCTATGCAGAAAGATATACAGGCATTCCAGAACACGCTCGGCCTTTCATTTAACGATCCATTGCTTTTACGCCAGGCATTTACCCACCGCTCCTACCTTAACGAGCATCGTGGCGAAGTTGAAGGCCACAATGAGCGACTCGAATTTTTAGGAGATGCCGTGCTCGAACTTATCTCGACCCATTTTTTGTATGAGAAATTCCCCCAAAAACATGAAGGGGAGCTTACCGCGCTGCGTGCGGCATTGGTCAATGCAATAATTTGCGCAGAAGTTGCTCAGAGCCTTGGCATGAATGATTACCTTCTTCTTTCCCGTGGTGAAAGCAAAGACACTGGCCGCGCACGCAATATTCTTCTAGCAAATGCATTTGAAGCACTGGTGGGGGCGTTGTACCTTGATCAGGGCTATGATGCCGCAAGAGAATTTATAGAGAAACATCTTTTTCCTAAGATAGACGAAATAGTGCATAAAAAATTATGGCGCGACTCAAAATCGACCCTGCAAGAAAAAGTGCAGGATGCGGAAGGAGTAACTCCGTCATATTCGGTATTAAAAGAAACTGGGCCCGATCACGATAAACAATTTGTCGTTGGCGTCTATGCAAACAGCACGCTGCTTGCACAAGGAACTGGCAAAAGCAAACAGGAGGCCGAGCAGGATGCTGCTACCCGAGCACTTGAAGAAAAGGGATGGTAGTCTCCCTGTTCGCACGTCATTTATTTCAGTGATAAAGTAGGCAAAGATCGAAGGTTCAGCAATCCTTGGTGGACCATTACCCCGGCTGCGGCGGTTGATGTCATTGGCTTTTTCCAACAGATCGCCGATGACAATGGCTTTTCGTGCGAGCGCGAAGAGACAAGCATTACCATTGAGGTGACGGTGGTAAACCTCCCTATCGTTATTAGCTTCTATTGGGATACAGCATCGCGCAATTACCTGAGCACGTGTTACATAATGAGCGAGAAGATCTTGCCACATCGCCGCAAGGAGGTGGTCGAGCTCATCATGTTGGTCAATGCGATGCTTCCTGCAGGACATTTCGAAATATATCCTCAGGAACAGACTGTCCTATATCGTCACGCGCTGGTATTGCCAGTGAATGTGGTGCCTTCGATTGAGCAGTGCGGCGCACTGTTTCAGGAGGCACTAGAGGCATCTCAGTATTGCCCAGCCTTCTCACTGGCGATTGCCGGCAAGTCTGCTCGCGAAGCGGTTGATCTTTGCATGTTCGAGACTATAGGCGAAGCCTGATATCTGACTGAAAGAGCGGCCGGCGACGGACGCTCTTTTCTTTTGATACAATACTAATCACATGCGGTTGAAGTCGATAGAACTATCGGGGTTTAAGTCTTTTGCCAAAAAGACACCGCTTGAATTCTCCTCATCTATTACCGCTATCGTAGGCCCCAACGGCTCGGGCAAGTCCAACACTGCCGAAGCGTTTCGCTTCGTCTTAGGCGAGCAGTCGATGAAGTCGATGCGCGGCCGGCGTGGCGAAGATCTTATCTGGAACGGCTC
>JACMMG010000021.1 GCA_014379165.1 Candidatus Parcubacteria bacterium | reverse complement strand
TTTTGCGCGGCCACGTGAGGATTGGGAACAAGCCTTCGAGCAAGACTTGAAAATGCTTCCTGAATTCTTTCCGGAAGGGACTCATCCGACTCTTGAGATGGCTTTTCCTGATAAGTTCGAGGAGCAGATAAAAAACTCTGACGCTATTTATATTCACGGTGGAGACGACCATCTTCTCCAGTATTGGTTGAAGCAATTTGATTTGCCTAAGATTTGGGATGGCAAAGTTGTTGCGGGCAGCTCCGCGGGCTCGGATGCTCTGGTTAAGCATTTTTGGACGTGTGACTGGCGCCATCTTATGGACGGGCTGGGGCTTATACCTGTCAAGTTTCTTGCGCATTTTATGTCTGAGTATGGTGCTGATGACCCTCGCGGGCCAGTTGACTGGCAAAAAGGATTAGAAGAGCTTAAAGCCTATGGCGACACGTCTCTACCCGTTCACGCTTTAAAAGAAGGAGAGTATGTTGTTATAGAGCAATAACATGAAAGTACTACTTTTTGATGCGGATGGGGTCGTACTAAAAAAGATGAGGTATTTTAGCGAACGTTTTGCGCAGGAATACAACATACCCCCTGAAGAAATAGTGCATTTTTTTAAGAATGAGTTTCGCCTTTGTCAGCAAAACAAGGCGGATTTAAAAGAAGAATTGAGTAAATATTTGCCCACATGGAAGTGGGATAAGGACGCGGATGATTTCTTAGACTATTGGTTTACTAGCGACGCAATACTAGACGAAGCGGTGTTGGAAGAGATAAAAAAGTTTCGTAGTCAAGGTTTTACATGTTATCTTGCTACAGACCAAGAAAAATACAGGGCTCACTATCTGCTCGAAAGACTGGATTTAAAAAATAAATTAGATGGCGGATTCTTTTCATGTGATCTAGGTTTTCAGAAATCCCAGCCTGAGTTTTTCGAGCAAGTGATAGAGAAATTGGGTGTTCAGCCAACTGACATACTATATTGGGATGATGACCCGCAGAATGTAGAGGTGGCAAAGGCGCTGGGCATTGATGCGCGGCTCTATACTGGAATAGAAGACTTAGGGAATATATAGAAATTACCCATGATCCAATATCTAGTATTCGTAGGAGCAGCAATAAATATTTGGGGAGCCGTTATTTATATACGGGATACTTTACGAGGTCAGACTAAGCCCAATAGGATCACCTGGTTAATGTGGGGGATTGCCCCTCTTATAGGGACAACGGCAGCATTTGTAGATGGAGCTCGGTGGATACTTTTGCCCGCCCTTACCACAGGACTTTGTCCTCTAATCGTTTTTGTCGTTTCTTTTATAAATCCTAACGCATATTGGAAACTCACCAAATTTGATTACATTTGCGGAGCCCTTGCTCTTGCTGCCCTAGGGGGATGGATAATCACGTCAGAGCCGCTTGTAGCAGTGGTACTTGCTATTCTTGCTGACTTGTTTGCGGGCATCCCGACGTTTATCAAAGCATGGAAGTATCCTGAAACTGAGACAGGTTTTGCATATGTAACTGCGTTTTTCGCAATGCTTACTAGTTTTGCAGCATTACAAACATGGTCATTTGCAGAGTATGGTTTCCCTGGGTACCTTGTCCTTGCAAATGCATGCCTTATAGTTGCTGTATACCGGAAGAGGTTAATTAGATAATCCATGGAAGAAAAGATTGAAAAAGAAGGTTTAGAACATCTCGAGCACATCGAGGTAGAGCTTAAAGAAATTAAAAAGCGTACCCCTACATCCTACCGGGCATTTATTAATGGTATTTTTCAGGGCGCGGGCGCTATTGTGGGCGGTATTCTCGCAGTAGCACTTATCGGCTTTTTGCTCTCTGTATTTGGTGTCATACCTGGCCTTGGTGAAATCGCGCATTATTTTCAAAATATTATGGGCCAACTGCATTCAAGAATGTAAAAATATGGCAAAGCAATACAAAATTGTCGTGTATGTGCCGGAGTCTCACGCTGAAAAAGTTCGGCAAGCGCTTGGGGATGCTGGTGCAGGGGAAATAGGCAATTACACGCACTGCACTTTTACCGTAACAGGAACTGGACGCTTTAAACCAGAAGCGGGAGCAAATCCGAGAGTAGGAGAAGTAGGAAAGCTGGAAGCAGTTTCAGAAGAAAGAATTGAAACGGTTTGCAAAGAGGAAGTTCTAAAACAAGTCATAAAAGCCGTTCGAGACATCCATCCCGATGAAGAGCCTGCAATGGATGTATACCCGATTGAGCTTGTCGAATAATATGCAACTTGGCACGCTTGAAATTTCTCCTGCACTTGAACATCCAGAGCTTTTGGCGAACGCGGTATCAGCAGCGCTTAAAAACTTGCAGGGCGGGGAAGTGGGGGTAACTGCAATCGACCCAAACCTTTCAGACACCGCTGCTTTTTGCGAGCATTACCAAGTGGGAATGCATCAAGCGGCAAACTGTGTGGTGCTCGAGGCTAAACGTGCGGATAAAAAATGGTTCGCCGCGTGCGTTATTTTGGGGAGCATGCGAGCTGATATTAACGGGGTTGTGCGCCGTACCCTCGACGCCCGTAAAGTATCTTTTGCAAAAATGGAGGAAGCGGTAGCGGTAACCGGGATGGAGTTTGGTGCGATTACGCCTGTAGGCCTGCCTGGAGAGTGGTCTTTGCTTATTGATAAAGCGGTTATTGATGCACCCCTTGTAACTATCGGCAGCGGTATTAGGAAGTCAAAGTTGATAGTCCCTGGCAGCTTCCTCGCTTCGCTGCCAAACGCACAAGTACTTGAAGGCCTCGGCCAACCCAAATAAGATTATCAGTCTCACACATCTCGATTTTACTAAAGGTTTTTGCAAAAACACAAAATAAGAGTAGGATAGGCGATTATTGCGAATTCAAGCAAGAGAGAAGATTATGAAAAAACAAGCGGGAGAATTTAGGAGACTGGAGCGAATAATAAAGGGGTTCGCGAACCACTATCGTTTGGGAATACTGTATCTGTTGCATGGTGAACCTGGTCTAACTGTCGAACAAGTTGCCAAGCGGCTCAATACTGGTTATATGAACGCCTCCGACCATTTACGCAAGATGACCATAGCTGGACTTATATCTAAATACAATCAAGGGGCTAATGTGCTGCATCGTCTCACACCACGCGCTTTACTTGTTTTAGGTTTTTGCAAAAAGCTAAAATGAATATCTTTCAGGAGCTTGAAAAACTCAACTTTCCGCCCGACCAATACATTGTTGTTGGAGGAGCGGTTATGGCCGTACATGGTCTGCGAGAAGCAAATGACCTCGATATTATTGTTACTCCAGAATTGTTCGAAAAATGTAAAAAAGAAGGCTGGGAAGTTTTGCCTTGGACGAAACCGGGGAACCCAGGCAAAGTCTGGCTGAAGAAAGACTCAGTCGAGCTATACGAAGAGCTTAATTACAATCAAGAGAAAAATCCGACTGCAAAAGATTTACTGCAGGAAGCCGAAATCATACAAGGAATAGCATTTATTACACTGGCGCGACTGATTGACTTCAAACGTGTATACGGCCGCCCCAGGGACTTTGAAGACATAGCCTTGATGGAGAGATATTTGACCAATCATTTATGAAAAAGAAAAATCTATTTTTGTGGTCGCTGTACGATTTTGCGAACTCGCTTATCTATATCAACTTTATTTTGTATTTTGCCCAGTGGTTGGTCATCGATGGCGGGCTTTCTGACTTCTGGTACAACGCAATATTCGCTATTACGACCCTCATGCTCCTTTTTTCAGCGCCTGCATTAGCGGCATATACCGACCGCAATGGGGGAAGGAAATTCTTCCTGAATTTTGCAACCGCAGGAACCTTTGTCGGCTATACGCTGGCCGCTGTTGTTGCTTATATGGGTGTAGACTACGTTATCCTTGCGGCTCTCTTTTTTCTGGTTGGGCAATACTTCTACCAGTTGTCCTTTGTGTTCTATAACTCGATGCTGCAAGAGGTTGCCGAACCTTCGCACCGCTCGCGTGCCTCCGGTATAGGGCAATTCTCGAACGCTCTGGGCCAAGTGAGCGGTATTGCAATGACCTTGCCGTTTGCTGACTCCCGGCTTTTACCGCTTGTAATTTCGATCGCGGTAAGTATCGCACTATCTCTCCCCATGATGTTCTTCTTCAAAGAAGAGAGGCGACGGCAAAAAATAGCGAATTGGATTAAAGAAGTAGGGAAAGATACAAAAGATTTTGCACGCAGATTTAAAATATTCTTTGCCACTTCGGCTGCAATACCCATGCTTCTCGCGCTTTTCTTTTTTAGTGATGCACTTGTAACCTTAAGCAATAACTTTGCGATCGTTGTTGAGAGAGTATATGGAGAGTCTGATACCACAAAGTCGTTGCTTCTTATGGCAATTCTGACTATGTCTGCATTAGGCGGACTTGTTTCGGGTTTTATAGGGGACAAAATAGGTGCTCTCAATACGCTTAAATTAATTCTTATCGGTTGGATCGTAATGATTCCTCTTATGGCGGTTGCTCCTACCTTCAAGATATTTGCAATTTTAAGCATCCCCGTCGGTCTCCTCATAGGCTCTGCCTATGCGATTGCGCGGGCGTACTTGAGCACGGTGCTTTCAAAAGAAGAAATGACATATGGGTTCTCTTACTACACCTTACTGGAGCGATTCTCCACTTTTGTTGGACCTCTGTCATGGGGAGGAATCCTGCTAGTTATAGGACCGGAAGAGATAGGGTACAGAGTCGCAGTTGGAACAATGGCCCTCTTTATGCTCATTGGGCTCCTAATCCTTCATTTCTATCGACGGCGTATTCATATATAAACCTTTCATCCTCCGTTCAGGCGGGAAGAGTACACTTTAAGCCATGATAGCTATCCTGATAGTAGTCGCAATCCTTGCCCTCCTTATGCTAATGGGGGGTGCACAGGCAATTCTCTTTAACCCGGAAGATATAGACGAAGAGGAGCGCCCACGAAACGTACAACCCCGAAGGGCAAATTAATTGCCCATTCAGAGCAAGAATAATTTGCATGAGGCATTCTGATGCCGCATACTATTTCGCATGCATATAGAAATACCGCACAAATTCTCAAAAGCTCAAGCAACTAAAAATGTAAAACAGGCTCTCGAGGAGAACCGTTCTAAACTGGAAGGTCATGCCACTATCGAAGAAGAGCGCTGGGAAGGGGATACCCTGCACCTCGCTGCAGTCTTTCAGGGGCAAAAAATTTCCGGCACGCTTGAAGTAGCCGATAAAAATTTCATTCTTGATGCAACACTTCCGCTTCTGTGGCGAATGTTCGAAGGAAAAATAGAAAAAGCGATAAAAGATCAAGTTACACATCTGTTATCTTAATCTTTCCTTCAGAAGAAAACGTATTTAATGTAATAGTAACGACGCTCTCTCGTCATTATACATGTGTGTCGCTCTGCTTTGGTATACAAAGGAGAGCAATTAGCAATTTATAGGTTAATAAAAAACATATGAATTTAGCATCTAATGTAAAGTTCGCAAGTATTACTGCCGGTATCGCTGCTCTGGTGGCAGCAGTAAGCTTTGCAAGCTTCGCAGCGGCGGCAGTAACTCCTACCGTCGATTTAACAGTACGAAACAGTTCTAACGCGCAGATCTCCTCAGCTTCGGTAGGAGACTCGGTCTATGCAAGAGTGGCAGTCGCTTCCAGCACTGCTTCAACATCGCCGACTGGCACTGTTGATTTCAACTGGTATGCAGGTCAATCTTGTCTCGGTACTGCGACAACGCAGAATAATGTAAGCCTCTCTAGTGGCATTGCAACTTCGAACATGATCACTGTTCCCTCTGGCGGACTATCGTTTAAAGCACATTATGACGGCCAATCCGACCTCTACTCAGAGGCTGATAGCAACTGCGTCTCCCTTTCGGCAGACCAGAATAACAGTGCGCTTTCGCTCACGCTCTCGGATAATACTATAGCTACGGGTGAATTCGTCTATGCAATACCTAATCTTACCAATGAGACAAGTGAAGCGGACGGCACCATTATGTACAAGGTGTACAACAACAATACCTGTACTGACGTGGCAATTAATGCCGGTTCAAAGACGGTAACCAATGGTGCAACTCCTAATTCAGAGTCGTACCAGTTTATCACTCCGGGCACGTATTACTGGCAAGCAGTATATTCCGGCGACATCAGCAATGAAGCTGCAACAAGTTCTTGTGCCGGTGCAGTGCTTACGGTAAATGCTACGACAACACCAACGCCAAGCACCCCGGGTACTATAAGTGGTACAGTCTATAACGATCTCAACAAAGACGATTCGCAAAACAATGGAGAGTCAGGCCTTTCTGGCTGGAAAGTCTGGCTTCACAAGGCAGCGACCACAACTAAAAACTCCAAAAAGAATAAAGGCCACGACTACTACGATGACCCGATCATAGCGACCGCGACGACTGATGCAAACGGCAACTACTCGTTCGGAAACCTTGCGGCGGGAACATACTTTGTCGAAGAGGAGGAAAAAAAGGGATGGAAGCAAACTTCCTCTGATATGAAAGTGGTTCTAACCAGCTCAAATACCAGCGCCGATGTTGACTTCTCAAACGTGCAAAAAAAGAAGGCAGGAAAGGGAAACAACAACGACAATGGAAATAATAATGGAACCAGTACCAATAATGGTGGCAATAACGGAAATAATGGGAATGGCAACAACAATCACGGGGGTTACGACAAAGGAGATAACTACAACGATGATCGTAACGGCAGAGGCAACAAGAATGGTTGGTTCAAGGATCTAGGAAACTTCTTGAAAAACAGAGGAAGATAATACATCGATTCTAAAAACAAAAAGCCCCCATCGTGGGGGCTTTTTGTTACCTGGGTTTAGAGTAAATCGCCGTAATATAAATACGGGTACCTTCAAACGCGACCCCAACGCCACTATTGGTGAATGCTGTCTGCAGAATATTTGCGCGATGGCCAGGGCTCCCCATCCATCCTTGCACGATAAGTGAAGCGGTGTCTCCGCCTGAAAGTGTAAATCCTTTTGCCATAAAAATATTTTCTCCTACATAGCTATAGGAATAGTTCGCATTTTTAACACGGCACGCAGAGTCGCAGTCACTTTTGTTTGTGTGGCTAAAGTAATTTGCTGCGAGCATGTCACTGCTGTGCGCGCGTGCGACAAGCGAAAGCTTCGAGTCGTACACAAGTGCAGGTAAACCATTTTTTACGCGTTCCGTATTTGTTTGTGCAAAAACATCTGCCGCAATTTCGGTTGCATAATCGTCTGCAGTTTTTGCCGGCGCGGAGGTACTTTCACTAGCAGGAGTTTTTTTGGGTGCAGGTGCCGCTGCCACAGCAGCAGAAACTTCTGTCTTCGGTTGAATAGTCGCAGGCACAGGTTCTTTTGTCGTCACATTCGTACTGATTGACGCAGTAGGAGAGGCAATAGGCACTACAGCCGCTACGGGAGAGGTGGTAGCGGTATATTCTATGACCGCGCTCGGAGATTGTTGGGATATCCATCCCAGTGCTGAGGCAATGAGTACAAGAAAAGAAAGAAACAATGCCTTCATAACCGTATTGTCTCAAATGTAGGGCTTTTTTGCATCTTTGGCGCAAGCCTAGAGGGGTCTTAATGTTTTATACAGATTAATGCTATATTGTAGGACCTATGGCTAATGATTCATTCAATTCAGACGGTTCAACTTCAGGACTCGGTCGCAGCTGGTCTTCGTACCGCACCGGTATTATTGCTTTAATCCTACTCGTTTTAGCGGGTGGCGCCTGGTATCTTTCGCATAACCTGCGAAATGCCCAATCGAGCGTCTTGCAAGAGCAATTCTCTTGGACCCTTACTGCAGCAACAAGTACTACCGGCACCCAGACTGCCGTGGTATTGCGTATTGCTGATGTGGATGTTCCGGTTGGAACATACAGAGGTACCTGTACGGTTGTCGACGGCGTTACGTGGAAACTCATAGAAGGAGAGCTCGCGGCTGTTATCTGTCAGAAAGAAACTGGCGGCACTGAAATAGGTGTCTTCAGTGACAGCTCAGGCACCCTAACCCTTCAAGAAGGTAATGTAGTAGGCACTGATCCAGCAACAGCCGAGCGGGGTGACTTTGCTCCGATTGTCCAGCGTATCTAGCTCGCAAGATTTCTCGCAGGGGTTCGTCATCACCGGTATACTATGCGTATGCGTTTTGTATCTTTTCTTGTAGGTGCGCTGTTATTTGCCGTGCCTGCATTTTCGCAAGCGGCACCACTTACATCTACACTTGAAGTGTCAGGGTGGATCCCGTACTGGCGTACTGCTACAGGTACCAGTGATGTTTTGCCGCACATGGACACGCTCACAGCGATCCAGCCGTTTGGCTACATCGTGCAGCCAAGTGGAGAACTATACGACGCAGCCGGTCTCGACAGCGAACCGTGGGTGAGCCTGCGCGCTACAGCGAAGACAAAAAAAGTGCGCTTTATTCCGACTGTCATGTGGAGCGACAGCGCTGCGATGCATACTATCTTAAGCAACAGTGCGTCGCGCCAGGCACTTGCAGACAAGATAGCCAATCTCGTTAAACAAAAAGATTTTGACGGTATTGATATTGATTTTGAAAATAAGTGGGCAGAAACGTCTCCGTATTTCTCGCTCTTTCTAAAAGGTTTGTACGCACGCATGGGGCAGAAGTGGGTCTACTGCTCGATCGAGCCTCGCACACCGCTTACGTCGCGCTATGAAAGTACGCCTCCGGAGGGGGCAGGCGTCTATGCCAACGACTATGCGGAAATAAATAAATATTGCGACCGTGTGCTTATCATGGCGTACGACCAGGGCGCGGTGGACGTGCGGTTAAATGCTGCCGCACCGGGCCCCTATATACCGGTTGCAGACACTGCCTGGGTAGAAAAAGTAATGCAGCTTGCTTCGCAAACAATTTCAAAGAAAAAACTCGTACTCGGCATACCTACCTATGGCTACGAGTACGCCGTAACGCCGCTTACTGAAGGGTACCGGTATGAACGGCTATGGGCATTTAACCAAAAGTACGCATACGATATGGCGAAAAGCCTTGGGCTTACTGCGGTACGCAATACGGCAGGGGAGATGAGCCTGACATATATTCCAACGTCCACTCCGAAGGTCGGGAAGGTCCCGCGCTCAAGCCAGGCGGCAGGGCCAGCAGCAGCGACCATACAACCTTTCAATATCATGTGGTGGTCCGATGCCGTTTCGATCGCACAAAAAGTTGAACTAGCCAAGAAGCTTGGACTTAAAGGGGTTGCAATATTCAAATTCGATGGCGGTGAAGACCAGCGTATTTGGAGCGTTCTTTCAGGTACCTAGGGGTTCATTTTCCGGAAAGGGTCGTGTGCTATACTGCTTCATTATTCAATAGAGAACGTCTTGTACTTATATGAAACCAGTTATTGCAGTTTTAATCGCCATTGTAGTCCTTGGAGGCGGCTGGTGGTATTACTCGACTCAAATGATGCCTGCATCAGACTCTGCGTCTGCTACAACAACGCCGGATACGACAACTAATGCTAATGGAACTTCGGATACCTCTGCTAACACTTCAGGTCAGGGCAGCACAACGGTAAATATAAACATCGACGCTTCGGCAAGTGCAGCGCCCATGACGGCAACGGTTACACTTAACTCAAGCGGGTTTTCTCCGAAATCAGTAACGGTTAAAAAAGGCGGCACAGTAACCTGGACCAACGGCGGCTCCGGCAGCATGTGGGTTGGTTCGGCCAGCCATCCGACACACACGGCTTACAGTGGCACGACGCTTCAAGAGCACTGTGCTGATGGCGACAACGATTCGTTTGACCAATGCGAGAACGGTACTACGTATTCCTTCACCTTCGACAAAGTCGGCACGTGGAACTATCACAATCACAGCAACTCAAGCCAATTCGGCTCGGTAGTGGTCGCTGAGTAGCATGGCCCCAGAACAATCGGAAGAAAACAGAACTGAAAAAAGAGCGCGAGCCGCGTACTTGGTACTGCGGCTCGGTGCGGCGCTTGCTTTTCTGTATCCACCATTAAACGCGCTTGCCGATCCGAACTCGTGGCTCGGGTATTTTCCGACATTTCTCCAGCAATGGCTTGCCTCCGCAGGAATAGAACAGATACTACTTTTGCATGCATTCGGCGTTGTTGAAGTAATCATTGGTCTCTGGATATTGTCCGGGTGGAAAATATATTGGCCGTGCCTTGCCGCAACCGCTATGCTACTTGCAATTGTAGGTTTTAATCTGCCGCAATTTTCTATCCTGTTCCGCGATCTTTCGATAGCGGCGCTTACATTCGCGCTTGCGCTCATGAATGCACACAAAAAGGTTTGACACTTTTTCTCCTGCTATACTTACTAGCAGGGTATGAAGGATAAAACTACAGCTTTCTTTATCGGAAGCCTCGTTGCGTTTATTGCACTCGGGAGCGCGCTTTCCCTATTTCATGTTTCGGCGATAGCTACTGACCCAAGCTTATGGAACATCTACGCGAGCGAGAGCATGAGCTTCTCGGTACAGTATCCAGAAGACTACACGATTGACGAACAATATTCATACGAAATAGCCCCGCAGCGGAGAGCCGAGGGAATTGCTCTGAAAGTACCGCCTATTTTTACGCAGGGAACAAATCTTTCAAGCGACAGTTATATTAGTATTGAGACCATTCCAGAATTTTCTTCTTGTAACATTGCGCAGTATCTTTACAACATGCCGACTCAGGATGTAACGCTTATAGATGGCGGTTGGGAATATTCCGTTGGAGAGGAAGTTGGGGAGAATGCAGGCAGCTACTATGAAGAAAAAGTTTTTTTACGTAACGACATAGGTCCCTGCTTGGTAGTACGTTATTTTATCCATACGATGAGTCTTGAGGATTACGCAACAGGTAACGTGCGTGAGTTTGATCGTGCGGCCCTCTTGGGTGAGTTCGATCAGATCCGCAGATCGCTTACGCGACAGAACGCTTTTTAAATTGCAGGGATTTGATACAGTAGGGAAATGGGAATCACCTTCGGCTTAGTCGCTTTCATTCTTTCGCTCATTGGAGCAGTTCTTCCGTATTACGGAATCATGATAGGGTGGGCGGCACTGGCGCTTGCAACGGTTTCCGCGCTATATGGCGCCCGGGTGCTACCGGTCGTTGTGGTTATCGTTTCCATAATCAATTACCTTTTCTTAAGTCCTTCGCTTTGGCTCAGCGCCCTTGGTCCCAACGACAGCAATTGGATAGAGATATCCATTCTTATGACAGCAGCCCCAATTATGGCTATGGTAGGCCGTAAATTCTTCCTTTTTGTAAGGCAAAAATAGCGCGGGTGCACCATATTTGGTACTCTTAAGGAGTCGCTACTTACTCTCTAAGTGCTTGACTTATATGCAAACAAAAATACTTATCGGGGTGGTTCTTCTTGTCATTGTCGGAGTTGCTGGGTTTTTTGCCTGGAAAATGCTTGGAAAAACTGAAGAGGTGCCAGTCAGTACGGCTATGTTCTCATGCGATGAGGGCAAGACCATCAATGCGTCGTTTTATTCCGACCGTGCCGACATTACGCTTAGCGATGGCAGGAAGTTTTCGCTCTCGCAGCTTGATTCGGCCTCGGGCGCTAGGTACGGTACTAAAGACGAAAACTTTATTTTCTGGAACAAAGGCGATACCGCATTTGTAATGGAAGGCAAAGGAGGCGCCGAGACGTATAGCAATTGTGAAATAGCAAAACCTGGCGAAGAATCGCGCAGCACTTATACGTCGCAGGACCCAGCATTTACGATTCAATATCCGAAAGGCTATGTCGTTAACTCTTCCTATGCCTACGATCAGTTCGGGGAAGACAAGCTCATAAATGGCGTGAAGTTCACTATTCCCGCCACGATGGCAACTGGTACTAACCTTTCAAGCGATACTGGCATCTCTGTCGAGTGGTTGCCTCGCGCCAAAAGCTGTACCGGTGACATTTATTTGTTAGCGAATGTTAAGGCTTCCAAAATTACCGAAAACGGCATCGAGTATTCCATGGCTTCATCATCTGACGCAGGTGCGGGGAATCGCTACGAAGAGACGGTGTATGCAATAGCTTCTTCGACTCCTTGTATTGCAATTCGCTACTTCATTCACTACTCAGCGCTAGAAAATTATCCAACAAGCACGGTACGCGAATTTGATCGCGCGGCACTTATTGCAGCGTTCGACAAAATCCGTCAAAGTCTTACCTTAAAATAATCGCGTGAGGACATATATTCTTGCCGGTTTCGCACTGCTTGTTATAGCGGTGGCACTCGTGTGGTTTATCACGCAGCGTGAGGCCGATGTTACTAACTATCCTTCAAGTGGCACAGACATTATCGCGTTTGGCGATAGTCTTGTGTTTGGCACAGGCGCTTCCAACGAGGGAGGATTTGTCTCGCTTTTAGAAGAAAAAATTGACCGGCCTATCGTTAATCTTGGAGTTTCAGGCGACACCACCGCTTCAGGCTTGGCACGCATCGGTGTGTTGGATACGTATAATCCGAAAATCGTGCTACTTCTACTGGGTGGCAATGACCGCCTGCGCGAAACGCCACCTCAAGAAACGTTTTCTAATCTTGCGAAGATAATCGAAGATCTGCAAAAAAGGGGAGCAGTGGTTGTTCTGCTTGGGATTCGCGGGGGGATTCTTTCGGATTCCTATGAAAAGCAATTCCAAATGCTGCGCGACACATATCACACGGCATATGTGCCGGACGTGCTGCGCGGGTTATTTAGTGATTCGCACTATATGTCGGACGCTATACATCCCAATGACGCGGGGTATGCAAAAATTGCCGAGCGCGTGTATCCGATTTTGGACAAATTCCTGCAATAATAAAATCTATTGTGTTGTTGCACAGAAGAAATACGAAGCACTATAAAAAATATAAAGAAAATGCACGCGCGCTTGTGCACGCACGGTTGGCGTACTTTAACGCCTTCTACGCTTTTCCGCTTCGCAGAGTTGCCATAAAAAACAGCAAGTCTCGCTGGGGCAGCTGCTCAAAATTGGGTAACCTCAATTTTAATTACAAACTTCTTTTTTTGCCGATACAAGTGATCGACTATGTCGTGGTGCACGAGTTATGCCATTTAAAAGAATTTAATCATTCGCCTAAATTTTGGGCGTTAGTGGCGCAAGAAATACCTGATTATCTCGCACGGCGCAAACTGTTGCGCCGGCTTGAGCGGCAAGTACTAGAAATAAAAAAGCCGGCGCGCAGGGCACGCCGGACATGGGGCACAGGAAGCGGGTAGAGTCGCTTCAATTGAGAGAATTCTGCGAGAGCTTGAAGCGTGTCGAGGCGTCCCATCCGATGAAAACAGGCTCGAGGGTTTTGCCACGGGGCTTTATCGTATGCTCATGGCAATAGTCCTCAAT
>JACMMG010000020.1 GCA_014379165.1 Candidatus Parcubacteria bacterium | reverse complement strand
TTGCCTGCTTGAGTCACGATAAGATCGGTGCGGGTGGAGGAGCCAACGACGAATGACGGAATGCCTGCGGCGAGGCTTGTAGTATCTGCGGAAAGTCTGCCCCATGGGGTTGAGGAGCCGATACCGACGTTGCCGTTGGAATTGATGCGCATGGCCTCCAGAAGGGAGCCTGCGTTATTTACCAGGAATCCTATCTGACCGTTATTCGAAGCACTTCCAATCCTAAAGTTGATGAGGCCGAGACGCACGCCGTTGCCGTACCCGTTTAAGGCAGCGACGCCGTTATCAAGAGTGCTTGAGACACCGGAGATGTTTATGTTTGTTGCTACGTTATTGGTCAGTCCCGCAACCGTCAATTCAGTACCGCCTGAACCTACCAAAGCGGGGCTCGTGGTTCCGATGCCGACGTTGCCAGAAGAGTCTATCGAAAGCCGCGCCAGGTCGCCTGCAGAAAAATCACGTATCGTAAAGAGCCCTCCATCACCACTTGTAAGATCCCACATCCTTCCAGTAGAAATGGTCGAGTTGGAGAGGCGCAAGCGCAGGTTGGTACCTTGAACCGAAAGGGCAGTGCTTGGGCTCGTGGTTCCGATGCCGACATTCCCGGCAATATATTGATTCCCTGTCGTTGTGGCGCCTCCATTGATTGTGAGCCCGCCGGTTTGCGTGCCATTGCCGATCGTTGATGATGCCGCAACGATGATTCCTCGTGTAGTTGTCGGCGCTAGGTAACCATTACCTTGGATGCTCCAGTCTTTAAATGCTGTTTCGCCCGGAAGCGCGTAGTCGGTCCCGGCTACTGCTGCGATGACTCCCCCCGTGCTGTTTGTTTTAAGTAATGAAGAAAGAACAGAAGAAATCGTCTGATTAGTTGTAGAAGCGTTTGTTGAAGAGATAGCGGTTGTTGAAGCGTACGGGAAGGTTGAAGCGATGGTTGTTGAGGTGGCGGTGTAGTAGTTTGCACTGATCTGCTGATCAAATACCGCATTGCCTGCAACTGAGAGTTTTGCGTATGGAGAGGTAGTACCGATGCCGACGTTGCCGCTTGTATCAATAAACATTGCAGTGCCTGCGCCGAACGTATTGCTATTTACGTTAAATTCTATGCCTTTTGAAACTACACCCTGCACTACGGCGTTATTGCTTGAAGAGTCATAACCGAACATGGCGCGCCCGACCCCGGCACTTTGCTGTGCAAACATGCTGTATACCGTGGTATTAGTGTAATTCCCAAAGGAAGCAACTGCTCCAGCTGCTCCGACAGTAAAAATCGACTCAGGCGTCGTGGTGCCGATGCCGATGCGGCCCGATGATGCGATAAACAAGCTCGAAGTGCCAACCGCAGAGTTGGTGCCGGAGAAGTATGCAACCTGGCCTTGGGTACCGGTGAGACCGAGGTTGCCCGTTGAGATGCAGGTGCCCGCTAATGCAAAGCAGCCTGAAGCGATATCAAGTCCGCCACCGAAGGTTGAGGTAGCAGTTGTTGTGGCGACAAAACGTGCCGCAACTACATCCCCGGCTACCGAAAGTTTTGCATAGGGTGACGTGGTTCCGATGCCGACGTTGCCGCCATCAATGATGCTGAATATAGTTGAGCCGTTGTCTTGAGCAAGGAAGATCGGACTTGTCTGATCACTATTATCCGCAATGAGAGCTCCAGAGGTAAAGATTGAAGAAGTAGAATTTGCAAGAGAGAAGTAGCCGCCAATTTGTACTCCTCCAGAACTTGTATTGCGGCCGAAGCCAGCAACCGCAATATTTGTAGCATTCGCTCTGTTTTGTACTGTTTTGCCAATTGTTCCAAAATTAAAACCCGAGCTGCTATTAGCCTCAAACATACCTCCAATTTTTATCCCAGATGTCACACTTGCTGCAGAACTGAGGGCATAAATACCGGTATTAGCCGTTGGACTAGTTCCTGTAGAACCTATGCTTAAATTACTACCCACACCCTCACTGGTATTTGAAGCGTATACACCAAACGTTCTACCGCTTCCTGTATATCCCACGTTGTAGCTAAAACGGGCAGCACCGTTAATAGCATTAGACGATCCCGCGCCCGTGACATCAAAATGTGCACCCCAGGTAGAAGTTGTAATTACACTTGGGAGCGTCCCGGTAACGTTAAAAAAATTGTCGATAGCAGAATTTCCGGACAATACTCCGCTACCTAAAACTTTTAAATTCCCTGTTGTTGTGGCATTTCCAGAAATTGTTAGGCCTCCGGTTGCCGTGCCGTCACCTATTGTAGAAGATGCTGCGACGATAATGCCGATTGTTGTTGTTGGAGCCAAGTAGCCGTTGACAATTTCCCACCCTTGACCAAAGGAAGAACCTCCGCTGCTGGTGAGGCACGTCGTGCCGTCAGTTGAGAAACAAGAAGCTTGTATCGGACCGGCAAATGTCGAGGTTGCTGTGGTTGTTGCAACAAACCGCGCGGCAACCACATCACCTACAACTGAGAGTTTTGCGTATGGAGAGGTAGTGCCGATGCCAACGTTGCCGGAAGCATCAATGCGCATGCGTTCAAGACGAGAAGAAGAGCCGCTCGCCGTAGTTTCAAAGCGCAATGTAGACCCATGAGCTGTCCCTGCTGTCCATGCCTCACTACTATACGCAGTGATGGCGCTAGCATTTCTATTTGTAGAAGAGCCGCCGCCATTATTGTATCCAAATGTAATGCCTCCAAGCCGCTGATCAGCCGCGGTAGGAATTTGGCTGAGAAGCAAGGTTGCAAACGCACCTCCGCTCGCGCTCGGTGTATTTGAATTCACTAAGAACAGCTGACCTGTTGTGCTAGTGCTTATTTGTAAAGCTGCCAGGGGTGAAGCTGTTGTTGACGCAATTCTTACGTTGCCAGCGAAGAAAGCGGTGCCTGTGGTGGTTGCTCCCCCGTTTATCGTAAGACCGAGCGTGCCATCGCCAATTGTCGAAGAGGCTGCGACGATAATGCCGATTGTTGTTGTAGGTGTAAGGTAGCTATTAGTGATTTGCCAGTCTTGGCCGAAGGAAGAACCTCCGCTGCTGGTGAGGCACGTCGTGCCATCAGTTGAGAAACAGGAGGCAGTAATGCCGCCGGCAAATGTAGAAGTGGCTGTTGTCGTTGCAACAAAGCGTGCGGCGACAACATCCCCTACGACTGAAAGTTTTGCGTATGGAGAGGTAGTGCCGATGCCCACATATCCCGAACCAAGAACAGTAAAGTTATTGTTGACAGAACTCGAGACATTCAAAAGAGTAGTTGCGGTGGTTGATGAAATTGCAAGAGCTGCGCCGGGAGCCGCGGTGCCAATGCCCACGTTCCCATTTGGAAGATACGTCATGAGCGATGAACCGTTGTACTGCACGCGCAGGCTGTTATCGGAAGACAGGTTGATGAGATTATAGAAATTCGCATTACCATTCTTCAGCATGAATCGTGCATTCCCTGTCGTACTATCAAGTGTAAGGGTTGCAGGTGTGCCCGTATTCACAATATGGAGCTGCGAAGAAGGTGTTGAGGTACCAATCCCTACATTCCCCGCAAAATACGCATTGCCGGTTGTTGTTGAATTACCTGAAACAGTAAGTCCCTCAGTCGCAGTTCCATTGCCAATCGTCGAACTTGCATAGACACCAATACCGATAGTTGTTGTTGGAGAAAGCGCGCCGTTTGCAATTTCCCAGCTTTTACCAAAGGAGTTGCCGGAGGTAATATCAGCAAAAGTCGGAAGGCCAAGCGAGGTGGTTGCCGTGGTAACCCAGCTGGTGCCGCTCCAGGTTAAGACATCGCCATATGCAGAACCTCCTATGTGCGGGATAGTCGAGGAAGAATTTATGAAATTATTTGCAGATGTTGTGGAAAATGCATTCCCCCCATTTTGTGCGAGGAAATAAGAGGCGGAAGTAGAAGAAAAGAAATATCCTTTTGCTATCGTATCAAGATGTGTTTGCACGCGCGCGGGCGAATAATACAAATTGGTGACACCTTCGTCCAAGCCATCGGTGGTGGTGGCGTACCAGGTGGTGAGGGAGAGCTTTGCATCAAGTGCATTCTGCAGGTCGGTCTGGTTGCTGAGTGTGCCGGTGATGGAGCCCCACGTTCCGCCGCCGCTCCCGCTTATACAAATACCATCAACCGCATAGCAACCATCGGAAATATCAAAACCGCCGGCGAACGTTGTGGTGGCATTTGCGGTACTAACTAATTGGCCGGTAAGCGTACCGCCTGCAAGCGGTAGGTAGTTGCTTGCTGTAATAGTGTCAGGAACATCAGCGTCGGTGATGGTGAGCGCGCCGCTTGAGGAACTGCCAGAAGAGCGGCTACGGCGATGGTCGAGCGAAAGATTTACAACATGGTATATCTCGTCGCTTAAACTGCGATGGAGCTCCGAGAGGATCATCACGAACGCATCAGGATTAATGCCGGTAGAACTTCCTGAGGTTGAGACTATGGTGCGCTCTGTAACCGGGTTTGTTATGTAGTTGTTGACTATCGTTGTTGCAGATTGAGAAGGTCGCACAACAGGTTGTGGAGTTACAGTTTGTGGAGTTGGCGAGGCGGCGGTGGGATTATGATATATCAAAATATTTTCCTTCACTGTATTTTCCCTAGACTGCGCATATTGTGCGTCATCGTCAGTACTAAAGAGCGCGAGAAATCTTTCCCACACACTGCCAAAAGAAGAGAAAAAGGGCGAGTCGATATGTGCAACCGCGGCTGTCATTGGAGCATGAGTAGAAATTTTTGCCGCAGACACTCCGCCCACAAGAAGTATCGCCATGACAACAACAAACGCCATCGCAATTTTCTTTCCATAAGATTGTGCGTGGGCCGACTTTCGCGCGCTTGAGAGGTCCTGCTCGGGCACAAGTGCAAATGCAGCCGCAAGATTTACTACAGGTTTTGACGGCTTCGGTTTATTTTCCAAATGCACTGGTGTGCGCTGAGCAGTTTTTGAAAGTTCCCGTTTTTGTACCGTGCGGCGCAATTTGCTTTCGCCCAAATAGGCACCAAGTGCATTTGGGTCGACAAACCAGTTTCTTCCGACCAATACGCCTCTAACTTTGCCGCGTTTGCAGAGCCGCGCTACGTAATCATTCGTGACACGATGAAGAGTGCTCGCTTCGCGAGAAGAAATATATCCAACGGGTATACTGTTATTGAGGGGCTGTTCGTCCATTTATATAAATAAAATAAGGCCAGGTCGCTTGGCGACCTGCCCTGTAGATACAATGATACTCCTCTCTTTGCAGGTGTTAAAAATCCCCTGTGGACATGTTATAAGGTCGGACATTACAAGTTGCAAAATACAGCTAACAAATAGTCTGCCTTGGCTTGTTCTAGAGGCCGACATTGGAGAGCCCATGACCTTAGCAAACGCATTGCACTAATCAATTAGTATCTTGCCGAGATTTGTTGCTAAATAAGCATATCTCGGCTATAATATGAGTACGTTTACATGGCTCACACTCAAAAAAAGCCTGTCGAGGGTATCATCCAAATAACCCGTAAAGGAGTGGGATATCTCCGTTGGCAGCCTGGTAAGGAGGATATCGAGGTACAGACCCCAGATTTGCGCGGTGCACTTGACGGAGATGCGGTTTTGGTCGAATTGACCGGGTTACTCCCCCGCCCCAAAGGCAAAGTTACAGAGATCGTCTCGCGAGCAAAGGAGGAGTTCGTAGCTACTATTACAAAAAAAGACGGCACACTTGTTGGGATAGCTGACGATAAAAAATTTTATCGCACAATAAAATTTACTAAGGAGCCCTCATATGCGGAAGGAGAAAAAGTTTTAATTCGACTCGTTTCATTCAATGGTACTGATAGTCCGCTTGGCGAAGTAGTCGAGCATGTAGGACGTGCTGGAGAACACCGCGTTGAGATGAATGCGATAGTGCTTGAACACGGCTTCCGAACTAAATTTTCCGAAGAAGTAAATCGCGAAGCAAGAGAGCTTGAAGCAAATCATGCAAAAACAATTGAAGAAGAACTTCCGAAGCGCGCCGATTTTCGCGAGACTCCGACTTTTACGATCGATCCCGTCGATGCGAAAGATTTTGATGACGCACTTTCAATTATAAAGCTACCAAATGGCGAATACGAAATAGGCATACACATCGCCGATGCAACATACTTTGTCCGGCCAGGAACGGCGCTCGACGAAGAAGCGCGCAAACGCGGAACAAGCGTGTATTTAGTAGACAGCACGATCCCGATGCTTCCGCATGAGCTTTCGGCCGGCATCGCAAGTCTTAAGGAAAACGAAGATCGGCTTGCTTTCTCGGCAGTCTTTCATATGAACGAAAAAGCTGAGGTCACTTCCAGACGTTTCGAGAAGTCGGTGATCCGTTCAAAAAAACGCTTTTCGTACGAAGAGGCGCAAAAAGTTTTAACGACAGCAGTTGGTCCATTTGTAAAAGAGCTCGGAGAGTTGCGAGCGCTTGCACGCATTTTAAAAAAGAAACGCGAGAAAGAAGGCGCAATAGATTTTGGCGACAATGAAGTGCGTTTTGAATTGGACGAAAAAGGCACTCCCCTACGCGTTGTGCGTAGGGAACGTTTGGAGACTATGTCGATGATAGAGGAGTTCATGCTGCTGGCAAATCGTGAAGTTGCTATATATGTTTCAACTATTACAAAAAACTTTCCTGAAGGTAAGCTCGCGTTTTTGTATCGGATCCACGATACGCCAAAAGAAGACCGCATTGCAGAACTTGCTACCTTCGTACGCGCAATAGGATATGAGTTTGGTAATAAGAAAAAACATTCTGCAAAAGACATCGCGCATTTGCTCCAGCAAATAAAAGGCAAACCGGAAGAACATCTAATCCGCACCGCAACCCTGCGCACGATGGCCAAAGCTATTTACTCTACAAAAAACATTGGGCACTTCGGGCTGAGTTTTGAATACTATACGCACTTTACATCCCCTATCAGACGCTACCCCGACATGCTGGTACATCGAATATTAGAATCACATTTACAGGGCAAGCGCCTCGACAAAGCGGAATACGGAGAGCTTGAGAAACTTGCGGTAGCGACATCCCTCGCTGAAGCAAATGCTGTGGATGCGGAGCGCGAAAGTATTCGCTACAAACAAGTG
The DNA here is from genome assembly GCA_014379165.1 of Candidatus Parcubacteria bacterium. Taxonomy (GTDB): domain Bacteria; phylum Patescibacteriota; class Minisyncoccia; order Phycocordibacterales; family SBAW01; genus GWA1-54-10. The sequence continues at coordinate 2,811 of JACMMG010000020.1, read as the reverse complement.
GAGTATCTTTCAACGAAAATCGGGCAGGAGTTTGAAGGAATAATTTCAGGCGTAACCGACTGGGGCCTCTATGTGGAAGAAAAAGAAAGCGCTGCCGAAGGCCTAGTACGGGTGCGCACGATTGGGGACGATTTTTACAACTATTCTGCTAAAGAATATGCACTCATTGGGCAGCGTACAAAGAAAAAGCACACCCTGGGAGACAGAGTGCGCGTAAAGCTTGTTGGTGCGGACCTGGGAGCCCGCACTCTGGATTTCGAACTGATCTAGCGGCGAGACACGCCGGGGAGCGGTTTGTTGCTCATAAGACTGAGCTCGTCCGACTCTGGAGCTTCTTTCTGCTGACGTCCCTTGGGAGGTGTTGCAGCTGGTTGCTCGCATAGCTTTTGGACTGCGTCGCGGGCGGCTTCATACCGGCGGCGTGATTCGGTCTCATTGCCAGTCGAATTTGTTGGCATCGGTTCCCCCCGCTTAGAGAAGGTGTGCGTATTGTTTCCGGAATTCATCCGGCAATTGGGAGGGTTCGATCGATTCGGGTTCTTGGTCCGGCAGCGCATCGATCGGACGACGATAAATTTCCGTCCTATCGTGATGGCGCTGTATAGAAAGGAGATAGTCCCCTGACTCTACTTCGACTTCGCCTGCGACAATTATCGCATTTGTCATTGTCTGCTCCCTAGAATATACACTTCGGCCTCCTCGTGGAGGTCATTTTTATTAAACCACAAAAACATCTACTTAGCGACTGCAAGTGCGTCTTCAAATTTAACTGAGAGAAGTTTCGAGGCACCGTCACTTCCCATCGTGACGCCATAGAGAACTCCCGCTCGGCTCATTGTTTCGCGATTGTGAGTAATAAGAATAAGTTGGGATTTCTTTGAAAGGCTCTCGATCATATCTCCATAGCGGCGAGAGTTCGCCTCGTCGAGCGCCGCATCAGTTTCATCAAGAATAAGAAACGGCGGCGGATTTACCTGGCTCATCGCAAAAATAAGCGCGATTGAGGTAAGCGCACGTTCGCCTCCGGAAAGCATATGAAGCCCTTTGAGCCTCTTGTGGGGGAGGTTAACTGAAATATCGATACCCTCTTCGACCTCTTCATCCGGCTCTTCGTGCTCAGTATTTTCTATATCGGCACTTACTCCTCGCCGAAGTTTCTTTTCCTTAACAATAGAAAGTACGGCTGCGCCGCCGCCAAACATTAGTTTGAAAAATCGGTCAAATTCAGCATTTATCTTGTCTATGCCGCCCACAAACCGCACTTCCAGCGTCTCGGTTAATTCTGAAATTAGCCCTCCCAATTTTCCTGCAGATGTTTCAAGATCGATCAATTCGCGGGCAAGAAATTGATCACGCTCACTAGTTTCTTGATGCTCCTTTAAAATTTCCTGCGCGTTACTTGTGGACGTCGCTTCTAGCTTTATCTTCATACGCTCAAGCCTGCGAGCGCGCTCTTTCTGGAGTGCACGCTCTTCGCTCATCATGTCGGAGTCTGTCACCTCTCCTCCTTCATCCCGTACGTGCCACGTATCGAACTGTGCCGCGACAGGTCCAAGCAGCACTCCCGCTTCCCCCAATTCCGCTTTAAATGCCTCTTTTTCATGCAAAAGCACGCTTTCTTTGGCGCGCAGGGAAGCAAGGGTTACTTCAAGCTCGCTGCGCTTTGCCATTGCACTAAACAATTCGCGTTCCGCCTCCCGCGAGGCATCTTTTTCACTTTCAATACGGCGGCGCAGGTCGCTTACTTCTTTATTGACCCGCTCTTCTTCTTTTTGGATTTCTGCAAGCTCATTTTCAAGTGTAGATTGTTTTGCCGTAAGGTCAGAGGCGCTAGAAGCTTTGGGCTGGCTGCCTGCTGTGATGCCTGCCTGCGCAGTCAGGCGTCTTAAAAATTCTTTTGCCAGAATAGTAAGAGCGGAAATACGGCTTTTAAGCGACGACCCATCTAGAGCTGCAAATTCTTCCAATTCTTTTTCTACCCGCTCGGCAAATATTCGCGCTTCTGAAGCAGGTATATGTGTCTGCGGCACTGCAAGCTTTTCATGCGCCGCACGTTCGCCTTCAATGCGGCCAAGTTCTCGGTTAATGCTTTCTCTTTTATCCCTGGCATGGCGGCCTTTACTTTCCAGCTCAATAAGTTCGTGTGTACCCGCGTCACTCTTGCCCTTGCTTCCCAATTCGCGCCGTAAATGCTCAATATTCTTGTCGAGCTCAGTACGTTCCCCCATTGGAGCTTCAAGCGCTTCCTTTACCTCCTCTTCCATTGCGCGAATATATACATGTTCGCGTTTGAGGTATTCAAGGTATTTGTCTTTAAGTTCTTCGCGCAAGGTTTCCGACTCTTCTATCTTGCGCACTTGTCCTGCTAAAAATTTAATATGCGGAGCGAGTTCGCGTCGCAGGGCTTCTACTTCACGCATGTTTTCTGCCGTTTTTTCAAGTTTGCGCTCGGCTTCTTCACGTTTATATAAATATTGGGTCAAACCCAAAGCATCTTCGATCATTTCCCTACGTTCGCGACTAGAGGCAGAAAGTATGCGGTCAGCTTCACCTTGGGAAATAATATGGTGACCAGAGGCGCCGATATTGGCTTGGGAAAGCAATTCTGCAACGTCACGCAGGCGCACGCTTGAACCATTGAGGCCGTAGTCGTTGACGCCGTCGCGGTGTACCGCACGTTCGATAGAAACATTATCAAAATCGAGATCAAGCGCCCGATCTGAATTATCAAATACCAGTTTAACTGAAGCTTTCCCCGCGCGTGGCACTGCGCTTGAGCCGTTCCAGATAAGATCTTCGCCACGCCGGCCG
>JACMMG010000019.1 GCA_014379165.1 Candidatus Parcubacteria bacterium | reverse complement strand
TTTGTTGGTGCATGGGAAGGCGTCTTAGCTCTTCTTCCACTTTACGACACTCGAAGCAGTCCATATGATGATAAATCACGCTCGTCTCCACAATTCGAGAGTGTAGAGTCAGATGGGCGGCAACCCGTCTGACTCCTTTAAAACTACTTTTTGTTATTTCTATAAGACTGGTCGTAAACTTGCCTCAGAGCGTCAGGCAAATTGTTGGTATTTGCTGGCGGTTTATTGTTTTCCGCGTCCTTGCGGGCTTGCTCGCGGACAGTCTGCCAGTGGGGAGTGTTACTCAAGATATATATCCTTATGGTACGCGCGCTCTGGTTGAGACATCACCACGATGCCCCAAAAGGGCGCACTTTCCATAATACATGGTAAACGCGCAGCGTAAAGGTCTTTTCTGCAAGGTTTATCCTGGTGAATTTTCCTTAGCTGAAATTTACTTTTTGCGGTAGGTCGCTGCCGCTCTTAGCCGATTGAATTTAAGGGCGTGCTCATCACGCACTTTGCTGGCCGTAAATTCCTCTAACGAGAGGTCGTTTTTTTGACTTACCGTTGGCAAGTTTAAATCCGCCGGAAACTCATTCCTTGGGTTCTGTAACCAATTATCCAGAGCTTTGTATGCCTTTGGATCAAGTTTTTTTAAGTAAGCCCGTGTAAACATCCCGTTTAAGTATGGTCCATATACTCTTTTTATAAATTCAGGGGCCGTTTCGCGCTTATCCTCTCTATCGTCATAGAGAAACGGCGCTTCAGTTGGCAACGCTGCTGCCTTTTCTGCTTCCTGTATGGCTAACATAGCGTTATAAAGGGACGACAAACTCTGACTTGAAAGTTCGTTTAAGCCGATTTTTATTTTAGAAGCAATTTCTATGTCAGAATAGTCCAAATAGTCGTTTTCCAATAATTTTTTGTATTCATCACCAAATATGCCGTCAATATAGTCTAAACTATCTCCTCTTTGCAAATTTGTCTTATCTTTATAATGATCAAATATTTCGTCGATAATATCAGATAATATTTTTTTTGAATGTATTTCAGTTGCAGATTTAGCTTGTTCAGAAGGTTTTTCTTGGACTTTGGCGGGAAGTGGCAACTCGATAGATGGTACATAAGAAAACCACGCCTGAATCAGGCCATGATCTTCATCGTTTACTTGTAAATTAACTTCTTTACAAAGTGTTAAAATATAGATTCTATAAGCGTAGGCGACAGCCTCCGTAGATCTAACCCAAGTCAATTGAGGATCTACTGTATCGATACCGCGAAGAATAAATCTCACATCTGCTAGCGCTAATTTTAATCCTATACTTGACGCGCGTGTTACTATTGACGCCGCCGCATCGCGCAGACTACCGCGCTTGTTGGCTATGGGCGCAATTAGCGAAAAGACTGTGTAATATTCACTTGGGGGTAATCTCGGCAACTTTATAGCGCTATAAATTTTTTGAAGAGACGCCTCTAACAGAGCAGTTTTGCTGTCTTGGCCCACGCCTTTTGACGGATCGGATCGATCTTTATTTCTTTTTTTAGCAAAGGATGGTGGGTATCTGTGAGAACCCATATTTAAGACCCTAATTACACAATAATTGCTAAGCAATGTTTTGCAGAATGCATGACTAATGCTGTAACAGTGCTTCTAAACATGGCCTCCTTGCGATCAGCACCCGCGTCCAGGCCTCGAACCGGTGGCGGCCCTCCCGATCTCCCTTACTGTCGATCCAATCACAAAAGGGTTCCTTAAAAGAGCCACAGTTTATAAAACCAGAGACTGGAAGGCAACCCTTACCGCCCCTGTGTTGTTTCGCCCTCCATAACTTTTCGGTGTGACTTGATCCGCGAAATGTTTGCAACTCCTACGTTAAAATGCCTTGCGATTTCGCGGGTTCTTTTCCCTTCGCCGAGCATGGCAAGAACCTCGCGGCGTTGATGAGGGGTAAGTTTTGGGCGGCGGCCGAACTGGACCCCACGCTCTTTGGCAGAGGCGCGCCCGGCGGTCGCCCGGTCGTTAATAATCGCGCGCTCCAGCTCCGCTAGGCCCGCAAAGACGGTCAGGAGAAACTTGCCCATCGGGCTGGCGGTGTCGGCCCAAGGTTCTCGCAGTGAGCGTAGGGCGGCTTCTTTCGCTTCCAAAGTCTGAGTGATGGAAAACAGGTCATGTGTCGATCTGGCAAGCCTATCAAGGCTGGTCACCACAATGATATCGCCCGGACTAACGCTCTGCAGCAACTTGTCGAGCTGCGGTCTATTGCGCTCCGCGCCGGTGACTTTCTCCTGAAAAAGCTGCGCGATGCCTTCCGCGTTTAGCGCGGCGATCTGGCTGTCAAGGTTTTGACCGGTGGTTGAGACGCGGGCGTATCCGATAAGCATGGAAAGAAGATATCTGATTTGCCCTATATACGGAACAGATATTCGGAACAACTAACATATTGATTTTAATGGGGGACGAAGGTCGTTCCGAATATCCTAAATTTCGGAACACTGGCGCAAAAGATGTTATAGTGCTTAGGGCGGGTTCTCAGGCTATTCGAGGTGTGACGCCGATACAGAGCACTCGACAAATTCTTCCGTTATGGTTTTTCTGCTACGGGCATGAAGGCCCACAAGTATATCCCACAGCAATGCCGCCCCCCGGTGTGGCAACAGGCAGAAAACAACATTTTGGAGGGTTTCCAGGAGGTGTGCTGCCAGGCGGCCCTGTTGCCGATGGAGGCGGGATTCCCCTAGCTTCCCGTCCGGCATTTCGACTACAACCATCAAGTTGACGGTAGCGAGCGTCCATCTCTGATGCTAAAGCTTTGTCAGGGGAACTGAGGCACCAGCCGAAGTGCGCTTGCTCATTGCTTTGCCATCTCGACCCTGAAAAACCGCAAAAATATCTATCTTTTATTTGATTTGCTCGCACCGCATCGCGAGCGTACGATAGGCAATACGGGTATTTAAGCCTAGCTCCCCGAGCACCATTATCATCTGCTGCGCGATCTCGTATTTGCGGCTGCACACAAACATGGTCCTGCGGACCGCAGGCCTCCCTCCAAACAAAATCTTGAACACAGGTATCAGGCCCCGATGGCCCACCTCCCGGCTGCACACGACTAGCTGCAGAAGCATTGTCTTGCTTCGATTGTTCTCGGGTTGCGGGCGGAACGCAAACTTGATCGCCAAGGCCGCATGCCTCGCGCCAGACAAAACCTTCCATACAGGTGTTCGGACCAAAATCCCCTGCACTTAGGGCGGCTTCAGTAATACTGAAGCTTGCCGCAATAAAAATTAGAAATCTAATTCTCATTGATTTTATCTCAAAAGTTTTGGATACGAAAAATTTATATAAATTTTTCTCTTAATCAAGAAAATAATGTCAGTTTTCTTAAAAAAACGAGCATCGTTGGCACTGGGGCCCCGAACAGTGCTCCCCTCCAGCCCCGACCGTTTGTACGCTGTCAAAGCCAGTCAATTCTATCGGGGGTCGTGCAGCGGACACTATAGGAAGTCGGCAGCCGGGATTTAGAGTTCTCGACGCGTTAAACTCTCCGCTTTTGAAGCTTCTAGGGGGAAATTTGCACATTTCGGAATAGTATCAGTCAAACCAATCGGCTGGATCGTCATCTTCACGTTCGTGTGGGTAACGAAGAACTTCTTGGACGAATCCACTATATCTTAGGCTGCCATTCGTAAATCTGGTGATTACATCACGATTTTCTTCAAATTTTGAGCGAGCTTCCGTAGCTACTGCACTGAGGTTAACCGTTATAAATTTAGTCATTCTCGCGTCGGGAATGTTTCCAGTCCGGATATCATGATATCCAAGTAGGTTTTTATGTGCCGCTCTGTCGGCGACAGATTGCGCAGAAACCGGCAAAAGTTGGTTGTAAACTTGATGCAATATAACACCGCAATTTTGTAAAACGCGAAATGTTATAAATGGGATGCGGCGAGCTACTAAAACGGGTACAGCATTGATCGCTATGGCTTTTTTTAAAAGAGACCTGATTTCCTCTCGATCAGGATATAGCCATTCGCGGCTGTTCTTACATTCGATTACTAAGGCCCCGGCCGCCGGGTGGATAACCATGAAGTCAACCCTGCCGTGCATAGCTCGGCGCCCAATATGGTTTGGAGGCTCCTCTTTTGAGTATAGAGTGCTGTCGTTGTAGTTTCCAAGGTCTAAAAACCTTCCAAAAAAAACAGTGTCGGGATCATTAAGTAAAGCTCGATACGTGGCAATTTCGAGAGTTTGGCCCATCCTAAGTTTTAGGTCTTGGTTATTCAGCTCTCGGTAAATAAGCGAAAGTTCCCGTAATTTATATTCAACTTGGCCCGAGTTCGTCTCTGGCAGAGCATACCAATCAATGTTATTTCGCCGTATGGATATTACGCGCCCCTCAGCAACCATATTCTTTCGAATTGGCGTAAGGATATGAGGGTCAACGCGCATATTGCCTGGCCCGGCGTCGCTGATCTTTTGCTCAAGCGTCCGCATGTTCGCGACCTTCTGGGTCGTCAGGACCTTGATAATGCGTTTACGCGCGAGCAGTTCGCGCTCCGCGCGACGAAGGTGAGCCAAGGAGGCAGTCTCTTATATATATTTAGAAGTATTTTGCCTCTGCCCTATGCCGATGTTCGGGGAAAAGCGCAATGGGGGGTATGGCTTAAAAACGTTCGGTTCGGAGCCGCCTCTCGGTGCGCCGTGAGGGCGGGAAGAAAAAACCCTCTCGAAGAGT
>JACMMG010000018.1 GCA_014379165.1 Candidatus Parcubacteria bacterium | reverse complement strand
GTCCTAAGCAGCTTCCAAAACAGAACCAGCCTTCTTCACTTTACTCTCATATATCATTCACGCAACTACCCGTTTTATTTATGGGACTGAAAAAAAGCGGCGCCCGTAGGCGCCGTGCGTCAGACTAATTGGTTCGAACTCGGTACGTCCGGCCTACCGGCAAACCCTCAGCTGACTCAAAAGGAAACTGCTGGGATTCTTCCGCGCCGCACCAAGCGGCAACGAGCTCGAGAATTGTGCCTGGCGGTAAAGAAACTGGCTCGCCAAGACGATCTCCCTGCTTGTGCAGAAGTTCCTTACGTCGCGGTTTCTGCAGTCCAACGACGCAGACAAATAATTCCGCCACGGCTGTAGCCTCTCCTCCAAAGGAACGAAAAACACTATAGCTTACACTTTATACGAGTGCAAGAAAGTATCGCGAAATTGCAAAAAAGTGCCCTCAAGCAAAGAATTGCGGATACGTTTCGTTAAGTTCGCTAAAAAGTAAATATTATGCTCACTTGCGAGTATAGGCCCGAGCATTTCTTTGGCGCGAAATAAATGGGAAATATATGCGCGCGAAAAATTTTTACAGACATGGCACGTACACTGAGGATCAAGCGGCTGGAGATCTTCCTTATATTCCGCATTCGGCAATTGTATTTTACCTTGCTCTGTGTAAATACCTCCCGTGCGGCCATTGCGAGTAGGAAGCACACAGTCAAAGGTATCTATTCCCGCTTCTACTCCTATGAAAATATCTTCGGGCTCACCGATGCCCAATAGATGTCGTGGTTTTTCTTTTGGCAATTCTCTGTTCACTTTGTCGAGGATTCCGAGGATATCGAACTTACTAAAGGAGCCCCCAATGCCGAAACCGTCAAAATCCATCGATGCGATCTCACGAGCGCTCTTAATGCGCAGATCCTCAAACCGCCCTCCTTGTACAATGCCGTATATTCCCTGACTGTTATTTTTTTCTATATTTCTGCGGTGCGCAGCCAGAGAGCGTTTTGCCCATTCATGCGTTCGGTCCATCGCTTCTTTCTGGTATGCATGATCGGCCGTGGGTGCAGTGCATTCGTCAAATGCATAAATAATATCTGCCCCGAGCGCGTGTTGTATTTCTATTGAGCGCTCTGGAGTAAAACGATGAAGCGAGCCGTCCAGATGTGAAGTGAACGAAACCCCTTCTTCGTCTACTATTGCAAGCTTGCCATGCTGGCTCGCCACTTCTTCACTCCATATCGATACAGCATCTTCGGCACTTTCTTGTTCCGGCAAGAATTTCGAAAGCTTCTTTCCGAAGCCCGCTCCAAGCGAAAATACTTGAAATCCGCCCGAGTCGGTCATGACCGGCCCGTCAAAATGCATAAATTTTCCAACACCACCTGCTTTTTCAACTATTTTTTCTCCTGGCACAAGATATAAATGGTACGTGTTGGCGATAATGCCCTGTACACCGAGGTCAGAAAACTGTTCTGAGGAAACACCTTTTATAGTTGCTTTGGTTGCAACGGAAATAAATGCTGGCGTTTGAATATCCCCATGCGGTGTCTTCAAAATCCCGGCACGCGCAAGCGTGCCGGGAAATTCTTTTTCAATCTGGAATGAAATCGGACGCATCACTGCCCCGCGGGTTCAACACTAACTAGTTCGACTTCAAAGATAAGCGTGGAATTTGGCGGAATAGGTCCGTACCCCGTTGGCCCGTATGCCAAGTCGGAAGGAATGACGAGCAAACGCTTGCCTCCAACTTTCATACCCGTAAGGCCAAGATCCCAACCTGGGATAACATTTCCAGCTCCTAAAACAAAAGTGTATGGCGTTTTACCAACCGAACTGTCAAAGACTACGCCGGTTTGGAGCCGACCCGTATAGTTAACGGTAATGGTATCGCCCGTTTGAGCTGTAGCGCCTGAACCTACAATTGCGTCCTGCGCCACAAGCTGACCTTGTGGTTGAGAAGTATTTGTACCGATCATACCCGACATACCAAAAGGATTGCTTGCAATAAAAAAGAGAACCACAACGGCGAGGGCAACGCACACAGCTACTCCTACTTGTAGTTTACGAGGTGACATATAGTGTCAGTCTATAAATTGAATAACTTCTTAGCAAGGCCGCTATACACCCATTCTCTTTCGCTTTGATCGAATACTTTTTCGACAACTTCAATATATTCATCAAAAAGCCGCAACGGAAGATGCTCTCCGCTATAGTCCGTACCAAACAATACCTTGCTTCTCGTATTAGGAAAATAAACAAGTGCCCGATTAACATCCGCAATATACTGTTCTGTAAGAGCCTTAGGGTTAATCCCCGGTTCGTCCATGAGTGTACCAGACATATCTCCGTATACATTTTTATTTTTGGATATTACATTCACCGCCTCTAACAGGTACGGAAAACCGAGGTGGGCGATAATAATAGTGCATGTAGGCACTGCAACCGCTAAATCATCCACAAATGACGGGTGGGCATGGCGAAGCAATGCTACTCTATCCGGATCTTCGACATCACCTGTGTGAATCATCAGAGGCTTCGAATGCCTTGCGCAGAATTGGGCGACCGGAATAATGCGCGGATCATTGGAAGAAAAGGGTTGATAGCCCGGATACAGCTTGAGCCCGACTATCTTATTTTCTTTTATACGTTCTTCGAGAGCGGAGAGTTGGCGGGGTATATCTCCTACCGCATCAATGCTTGCGATAATTGCAAGATCGTTTTTCCCCTCAATAAACAATAGCAGCGATTCCAAAGTAGGATACTGCGTGGGGCCGTGAGGGGCAATATGAATAGTAAGTGCTTTTTCTACCCGCCCATTGGCGCGTTTTTTGTAACTTGCATAGGACTCTTCATTGAAAATATGAGTATGGACGTCAATCATTGCAGAATCGATGAAGTGGCAGTCAAGGGGAGAAATTCACTGCTTACCGCATCTTCCCCTACCAAAATATTTGCCCGTATATTGGCAACGCTTGCACTCTGGTTTTTATTTCCAACAGTTTCAGGCAACTGAACATTAAGAATTAAAAAAAGAATCGCCATAGCGACCACAAGACCGCCACCAAGGACCATTTCATGCGATTGTATTTCAATATGAATGAAAAATGCGAGGGCAAGCAAGACAAGCAAGAAAGTAGCTACACCCCCTACAACCCACGGCGCGCTCGAGTTTGAATCGGTAACCAGTTTCGCTACTTGCTGAGTAACTGGGTCATGTGGCGGCAGAATCTGGACTTCCATGGGTGGAACGGTATTTGTAGCCGAAGTGGTGGCAGTAGTAGGTGTTTTTTCAGTTGCTGCACCTTCAACTTGTGCCAATGGTGCCGGCTCAACCTCAATGTTTTCCTGAGCAAGCAGGACCGGAGCAGGAGGAGCAACTTGTGCGGCAACCGCAAGCGGCGTACCAAAATATTGCACGACAAACGTAGCAGGCGAACCCTTATACATACCGTCTGCGACTCCGACTCCAATCTCGCGATATACCTCTTTTACAATATTGGCGCGATGGGTCGGCGATGCCATCCAAGCGTTTACAACATTTTCCGAATCATCAAAACGCACCGCTAAATTCTCGCCTGCGTATTGGTACGCATACCCTGCTTCTTGTATCCAAATCCATGGTTCTTTTCCGTCTGGCCCGTTGTGAGAAAAATATCCGTTGCGTGCCATATCTTCGGCCTTTGCCTGCGCCGCTTTATCTAAAAGCGAATTTTCCGTAAGCACGCCGTCGGTGTTTTGAGCCCTTTCAACATTTGTAAACGCGATTACTTCTCCAGGCACGACGGCGGCCGGCAAAGGAGCCTGGGCCTGGCGAGCAAGGATGCCAGCTACGAATACTCCCTCGGAAGTAAGGATGACGGTCAGAAAAAAAATCAGCCACGGTTTTGCCAGCAGATGCGGACGGTACGCATTATGAGGCGACGGCACAAAATACGCCGTAAACTTCCTCCACATATTTCGCATACCAAAAATAATAACATGCTATAGTTGAAGGCATGCGAGGCTTGTTCACTCTTGCACTCCTTGGCTTTATTTTCCCTTCCGTTGCGTTTGGCGCCACGTTCGCCAAAGAAGCGCTTTTTCTTTCCAAGTCGCCGGTAAGCGAGGGAGAGTCGGTACTTATTCATGCAGTCGTCTCAAACGACTCGAATACGAAATTCTCAGGCAAATTGCTTTTAAGCGAGGGTGAAACTGCGATAGGCAGTGTTGCGGTTGTACTTGAAGCACAAGGCGCGCAAGTAACCTCAGTCTCATGGAAGCCTGGAGCTGGCAAGCACACTCTTGTTGCAAAACTTACCGAAACAGACGGAAGCGTTGTTGAAGAAAATTCCGCAACCTTTACCGTTGTCTCAAAAGAAGATACGGCAAAAGAGAATTCAGGTGATGTAGATTCTTCAGAAGGAATCCAAAATGGTCTTGCGGGAATATCGCCTGGCGCCGCAAATGTGACGGCTCCCGTATTTTCAACAATAGATACGTTGCGCCTGAAGGCTTCTGATGCGCTTGATAGTGCGACCCAATGGGCAAAGAAAAGCGGTTCAAAAGGTTCAGTTCTTGGCGCTTCCACGGAAGACTCATCTGAGCAAGGCGGTATTGTAAGCACCATTTGGTCATTCCTTATGACCATTTTAATATTTATTTTTTC
>JACMMG010000003.1 GCA_014379165.1 Candidatus Parcubacteria bacterium | reverse complement strand
GAAATAGCACAAAGGACATAACACAAAAATCCCCTCCTATAGTAGGAGGGGATTTTTGTTATTACACTCTTTAATTACCAGCGGGACATATATCCCTTTTTGGACATACCGTAGTTATTTTTCTTGGGAGAAGACTTTGAGCTGTATCCTTTCCAATTATCATTTTTGCTCGTATCGGTATATTCGTGCGACGACTTGTAACCTTTTTTAACCGTAACTGTCACATCACACGTGACGGTGGTAACATCGTCCCAAAATGAGCCTATGTATGTGGTTGTCTGTGTGGGCGACACCTCGAGCGAACCCTGTGCCGCCACAGCGCCCACTCCCTCGTCGATGAATCCAGCATATGCATTCGTGCTCGTCCAGCCGAGCGTACTAGACTCCCCCTTCTTTATTTGCATTTTGGAAGCGGTAAGTTCGCACGACAGCGGCTTTTCCTGCTCAATCGGCACACATTTTCCATCTTTCATTTTATAACCCGCAGGAATACTGCTCTGATTTCCAGGAATATTCGGGCAAACATCTACCGGCGGTTCTTCTTTCGGTACGCAATTACCATGCTTCATTTCATAACCTGCAGGTATGCTGCTTTGGTTTCCAGGAATATTCGGGCACACATCGACAGGAGGCTCCTCTTTAGGAACACACTTGCCATGCTTGAGTTCGTAGCCTGAAGGCACGCTCTCCTGATTTCCGGGAATATTCGGACAGACATCTACGGGCGGTTGTTCAATCGGGACACATTTGCCGTGCTTGAGCTCATATCCAGAAGGAACAGAGCTTTGGTTACCGGGAATGTTCGGGCACACGTCTACAGGTGGTTCTTCAATCGGAACGCACTTGCCGTATTTCATTTCATAACCTGAGGGAATAGTAGTTTGATTACCTGGAATGTTTGGGCAGACATCAACGGGCGGTTGTTCGATAGGTATGCATGCCCCATATTTGAATTCATATCCAGAAGGCAGGCTGCTTTGGACACCCGGGATATTTGGACAGACATCAATGGGCGGCTGTTCGATAGGTATGCACGCCCCGTGTTTGAACTCATATCCGGAAGGCACCGTGGTCTGATTGCCCGGAAGATTCGGACAGACGTCTACTGGCGGTTGTTCGATAGGCACGCAGTTGCCGTATTTGAACTCGTAACCTGAGGGAAGAGTGGTCTGAGCCCCCGGAATATTTGGGCAGACGTCGACAGGAGGTGGAACTTCTTTTGGTATGCAAGCGCCATACTTAAATTCAAATCCTTCAGGGATAGTACTTTGAGCTCCAGGAATATTTGGACATACATCTACGGGTGGCGGTTCCTTAGGAACGCAATTTCCATACTTCATTTCGTAACCGGAAGGTACATTGTCTTGATTGCCCGGAAGATTCGGACAGACATCTGTTGGTGGCGGTGGAGGTGGAATATTCTTGACGGTAACCGTTACCTGGCACTGTCCGGAAGGGCCTTGAGCTCCATGTATGTTCTTATGTCCGGGTGCTGTCAGCACAAACGTGGTCGCTTGCGTTACACGAACCGTGCGCTCTCCATCGTCGTTTACACCGCCAATGCCGCTGATAGAAGGACCTGGAGAATTGGTTGTTTGCCATCTAAGCGTTACATCGCCACCTCCGTAAGGCAGCTCGCTTGGAGAGGCGGTAAAGGAGTCGCACTGTCCCCCAGGAGGAACGACGACGCGTTCTTCATTTGACGGAGGACGTTGAGTAACAGTATTGCCGTTGTCGTTGCGACCAGTGGCATTGCCTGTCGAGTTATTGCCGCAACAACCGCCTTCGGCGGCGTCGGCGGAAAGAGGATTAAAAGAAAAAGAAGAGAACGCTGCGAGAGCGACAATAAGCGCAAACACAATACTAGTAAAAAGAACAATCGCATTGCGGTTGCTCGCAAAAATATATTTCATAATCCTGTTAGTTCGATAATCTAAATAAACGCACCGAAGCTCCCAGGTACACCCCCTAACTATCCGTAACTTCAAGTTAATTTTCAATGAATACCACTACTGCGAACTAAAAATACCATCCGGTCAAACGCCTCCGACAATCGCGGTAACGCAAAACCCCGGCGCGAAGCGCCGGGGTTTTGCTGACAATGCTTTGGAGGCTGTACTTCCCTCTTAAAAATCTTGTAAGAGGTGCATCCGCTTCTTTTCCTTATGCTCGCGTATTGCGGTTAAGCTGGGAGGCGAGGAAAGGATCCATATTGAGGACAGGTGCAGGATCTATAGGCGCCTGATACGGAGATGGTATCTCAGTAGTTGAGCCAGTCTCTTCGTATTCGCCAAAGAGGAATCCCTTTACGCTAGCAAGCACTGCTTCATGCACGCGCTTGATTGCAATAAGGTATGCCGCAAGTAAGCACCACAGGACCATGAAGCTCCAGTAGACAACTGTTCCAACAGGTCCCAAGTCAAGACCGGTGTATGGTACTGAAGAAAGTGTCACATACGGAGTCTGCGGAGGAAGCGGTATGTAATGGTCTTCTACTTTGACAGTTACTTTGCAAGTAACTTCGTCATCATCGTTAGAGAACGTACCGGTAAAGGTAGTTGTGTCTTTGATAGTTACTTTTTTAGAACCGCTTTCATTAACGCGGCCGATGCCGTGGTTTATAGAGCCTTTGTCTGCATCTTCACTGTCCCAGGTAAGAGTTACTTTGTCGCCTGAAGACACTTTGTTGTCAGACACCTCAAGGTCGCAAGAAAGATTTTTGTGCGGAACTTTTGTCTTTACAATAACCGTTGCATTGCAGGTCACTTGCTGGCCATTGCTGCCATAGAACGTGCCTGTGTATGTGGTCGTCTTGTTTGGCGAAACTGTTACTGAGTCATCAACATCAACTGAGCCAATGCCCTGGTTGATAGTTGCGGAATTTGCATTCGTAGAAGCCCAGCTAAGTTTTGCATCATCGCCTTTTTTTATAGAGGAAGGCGAAACCCACATCTCGCAGGTAGGTCCTGGCTTATGAGGGACAATAACAGTAATCGTTTTGCTGCAAGTTACCGTGCCACCTTGACCACTAAAGGTACCGGTGTAGGTTGTCGTTTGCTGAGGAGATACCGAGCGTGAACCGTCTGGTGCAACCGAGCCAATGCCCTGGTTGAACGTAGCGCTCGTTGCGTTGGTGGAATTCCATGAGAGAGTCGCGCTGTTGCCTTTTTCGATAGTCGAAGGCGACGCGTACAACATACACACCGGTGCATCGTAATGAGGAGGTGGAGGAGGAGTGGTGACGGTTATAGTCACGCTGCAAGTAACAGAGCCTCCAGGTCCGGTAAAGACACCGGAATAGGTTGTCGTCTGTTGGAGAGCCGAAGTCGTGCGGGTGCTATTTGTCGGTTCACCGCCAAACTCGGGTGATATTTGTGCCGCAGTGGCATTCGAGCTTGTCCATGTGATATTTACCGTTTCGCCTTTTTGAACTGACGTGCGGCTTGCATACATGCTGCAAACTGGTGCCTGTGCAGGTGGCGGTGGCGGTGGAGGTACCGGCACGATGGTTAGAGTTGCATTGCAGGTCACACTGCCACCAGGACCCCTAAAGACACCTGTGTAGGTTGTCGTACGATCAGGAGAAACCCGTATTGAGCCACTTGATAGATTTGAAGTAGACGAGTCACCATTAGTGCTTGTGAAAGTAACTGACGTTACGTTTGAGGTGCTCCAAGTGAGCTGTGCCTCGTCGAGGTGCGTTATCGGACTAGGCGATACGCTAAGCGTACAAATTGGCGCAGGAGTTACTACCCGGCGCTCTTCGTCGGACGGAGGACGCTGAGTAACTGTGTTGCCATTGTCGTTATGACCGAAGCTCCCTGCTCCGCCGCCGCAACAGCCGCCTTCAGCGGCCTGTGCATTAAATGACGGAGCAAGCAGGAAAAATGCTCCCGCAAGCGCAAATGCCGCAGTGATGCTTACTATCGAAATTCTTGTAATGGAATTCATATGCTAAATTTTTCTATAACCTTTTAATAATCTCCTCCGGATATATCCGGATATCGAAAGTGAAGTATTTCACTGCCGATACCTAGATATTTCAAAAGTAATTTTGCCCGGCGGGAGAAGTCTTGCTTCTCCCGCCGAACAGTTCGAAACGTGCCGCAAGGTGCTAGTCACCGCTGAGGAGACCCATCTTTCTGCACGTCGTCCCGTTGACGCCGCACAGATAGATCTCGTTGCCACGGCGCGTGTAGTGCCCGTTGGCATCGCAGAAGGTCTCGACACCTCCTGCAAAGTCACAGACTAACCGCCAGCCGCCAGCCGGATAATGGGAGACCGGTGATGGAACCCACAGGTCCGACCGCTCCCATCCGCCCGTGATTTCGCCGTCATGGCCGCCTGTGGCACTCACGTAGTTGCCGGGATACACGATCCCGGCACTCGCCTGCGCCTGGTAATGCCAGACGCAGCCGGCGACAGGCGCCGGCCGAACGAGAGCCACTGAGGTGCTGCGCGTATTGCGACGATAGAGTTCGTCGCAAGCTGAACCTCGACGACAATGCGATGCCCGCGGTTCCTGAATAACCGTCGGACAATTGCCCATTTCCTCGCACGAGTAGGCAGGAATGCCTACCTCAACGGGGTAACCACTGGGTATATCCGCCGCGAAGGCGCCGCCGGCATTGAGTTCGACAAGCGCGGCAAGGGCCACGCTCGTAACCATCAACCAGAAAGACTTCGTCATTCTCGTTCTCCATGCGTGCTCTCGCTCTAAAGCGGGCCGCGTTTGCATTCAATTTTTGCGGGGAGTTCTGCGAGGCAGATTGCCACACTTTGCCCTCCACTTCAACCTACCCTCTAGTATACACCCTCAAGAGCATTTTGTCAAGCCCCCTCTTGACTATACTAAAAAAGCCTTCTAATCACGCTTTATTTGAGTCGCAATGAATGGGTCAACATCGGGCGCTGCTTCATCGATTGTTGGGAGCACTGCACCTTCTCGAATGCTAATTAAAACCGATGGAGGCACTTGAGAAATATGCGCGATTGTGTAGGTCGTCTCTTTTTCTTCTTCTATTTCACTTTCCCCGAATAAAACGAGTTTCAGCCAAATAAAAATGTCGTTTTGTACGCGTTTAATTGCCAGCAAGTACGCGGCAAGCAAGCACCAAAAGAGTATGAACGCCCAGTAAACTACTTGGCCGACGGGCCCTAAATTTATGCCAGTATACGGAATTGCTGCAAGTGAAATACACTCAACACCCTTCGGACCTATTACACACTTCCCTGATCCTCCGTACCCACTTGAGCCTCCGTAACCTTTACTGCCTCCAAAGGCGGCACCAGTTCCTCCATACCCTTTTGATCCGCCATATGCGCTTCCCGTTCCACCGTAGCCAGATGATCCGCCATATCCGGCAGAACCGCCATAGCCTGCTGATCCTCCGTAACCAGCACTTCCACCGTATCCAGCGGAACCGCCATAGCCTGCGCTGCCGCCATATCCTGATGATCCGCCGTATCCGGAAGAGCCTCCGTAGCCACTTGAACCACCATACCCGCTTGAGTATCCGCCGTAGGAATTTGAAGTACCACCGTAACCGCTTGAGTATCCGCCGAACGAGTCTGAAGTTCCTCCATACCCATTTGAAGTGCCACCATATGCAGAATTTGTACCGCCATATCCGCTTGAATACCCTCCAAAAGAATCTGACGTGCCGCCGTAACTATCGGAATATCCACCGAATGAATTCGAGGTAGCACCATACGCGTCTGAGGTACCACCATATCCGCTCCTGTATCCTCCTGATCCGCTAGACCACCCCGCATATCCTGCGCTGCCGCCATAGCCAGATGAACCACCATAATTGTTGGAAGTACTTCCATCGTATGCTGCATTGCCGCCCGCATACGCGTCGTTATTTTCTCCGTATCCGCTTGCGTAGCTTCCATAACTAATTGCCTGTGCATGCACAGCAGAAGCCGCCCCGAATTGTAAGGAGAGGATGAGTGTTATGAAAAATATATGTTTCATTTTTTTGTAGAGGTTTTTCAACCTCTTTTAAAAAGTCCGTTACAAAATTTGTACAGGCTCTTTAAAAGAGGTCGGGTTGCGCACAACATAGTCGTGCGCACCCGAGCCTAGGAAGAAGATGCTAACAGCTTTGGACGCTGTCAGCTGTTTGGAACGTCCGTAGTAGCCGGCGCAGGTACCACTGCCGGTGCCGGAGGCGGCGGGCAGACCGAGTCAGGTGCCGGGCCGGGATCGCCCGGATGGTCGATGTACCACTGCATCTGCTCGCCGGCACAGCTTACGTCCAGGTAGATGCTGCCGACCTTCTGGTCAGTGTACTTGGTGGCCGCCGTGTAGGTATTCTCGTCTCCCTGGTGAACGACGGGAGCGAGCACATCAATGAGCGGCTTGGTCGGAATTGCCAAGCCCCCGCCGACTGTCATGATGGTAACGCTTCCACCAGGCACCATCGCCCCAACCGGTTGAGTGGGCGGAGCAACGAGCACCGTAGTGTCCGAAGCCGTGGCCGTAGGATCGGCGGCGACAGGGGCCGCAACAGTCACCATCGGCTTGTCCCAGATGAAACACCGCAAGCCGCGGACACACAGATCACTGGTATGCCACGAAGGCGTAACGACGCCGACCCAAAGGATCACGCCGACTAGGGCCGCAAAGGTGTATTTCAGAGTTGCAGTCAGGGCGTCACGCATTGTTTCATCCTCTTCCTGATCATGCCGCGAGTTGTCGATAGACAATTCGTCGGCGGGTTCAGTCCTAAGTTGTTCGAGATACTCAACGATGCGTAACGGAGAATCTAATACATCCCCTAACGCATCCCCGAGTTCTCGAGCAACTACGCTAATCGAACGTGCCGGAGCCACCACCCGAGGCGGAAGCCCCAGCGGTAGTTCCAGCTGCTGTTCCATTTTTCTTCTTCCTTGTTAACGAGCCTCGTCTCCGTTCTTATCTTCGACAGATTTACAGAGGCATAGCCGCGCAGGTCCGCCAGCTGGCGGATTAATTCCCGAGCGAGTATGTCCCTACAAAATCTGCGGTTACAACGAATCGTGCGCTTTTTGAGGTGAAGTTATCGCAGGTAACAAGTACAAGGTGCCTGCCAGTTTTGGGAAGTTGTATCACGTCTTCACTTGCGTCAGCAAGCCGTACCCCGGTTACCTTGTAGCGATATTCCGTAGTGTCCGAATACACGCTTACAACACTCCCCGCTTTGAGTTTTTCAATATTGTTAAAAGTTTTGTACGCCTTATTGTGGACTACCGCTAAGTTCGAAGAGTGGCCAAAAAGAAGCACCGTGCCTGAAGTGCCAAGCAATGCCGAGGTCGGGTAGCGCGCGGCTCCACTATGGAGCGAAGCGTCAAGCACGCTTACCTTGGTTGAAACAGGGTTTGCAACGGTTGCATCAACGCCTGCCGATTTGATAACAATCCGTACAGGAGCCTCAGGATTTTCTATTGCAACGGGCTCTTTAACAACAACCGGGGTTTGAACTTCAGTTGCATTTGAATGCGCGGAAG
Organism: Candidatus Parcubacteria bacterium; assembly: GCA_014379165.1. GTDB lineage: Bacteria > Patescibacteriota > Minisyncoccia > Phycocordibacterales > SBAW01 > GWA1-54-10. The sequence goes on along the minus strand of JACMMG010000003.1, from coordinate 6,366 downwards.
TTTTTTCAGGCAATGCGTCAACACTTGAAAGAAACGCAAGCATGAGGAAAAAAATCACGAAGAAAGAAACCGAAAACGATATCGGATGGCGCACAATTTGGGGTATGACTCCTGGCTTTCGTTTTTGCATGATTTTGTGTACGATAATGGCCCGACGTTTCTCAAGGGATACTTAGTCACTGGAGAACATCAGGCCTATAACAATACTATCGCACAAAGGAGGTTTTGTCAAGTGACATACTTGACACATAAAACATGATGTGATAGGATACTTCTTACAAAGATTATCAACAGTTTTAATTATAACTTTGCCATGAGCGCAGACCACCAGAAAAACTCAGGAGTACGGGATACGTTTTTGCGAACGGTCGCAGTGTTGGGCCTGTTAGCAGTCCTTATTTTGGGCGCATGGGGCATCATTCTTCTTGCCTCATACCTCCCTACTGTTTTTTACGCCGACACTAATGAGGAAATAGATAGCTCTGATAATTCAGTTGTCGTGATACCAGATGATTCGGAACCAACAGTGGTTCCTATTCAACCTTCGACTCCAACACGACCTATCTATACACAGCCGACATATACTAATCAGCCGTCTGCAACATATGTAGCGGCACCGCAGCGTGCTGCGCTTTATGGCTCGCCTGACTTGGGGGTCTATATCAATTCAGTTGCACCGCAAGGTAACCGCATCAGTATGCAGTTTACGGTGCAGAACGTTGGAACAAATATCGCAAGCGGCGGTTGGATGTTTAATGCCCTCTTGCCGTGGTATCCAAATTCCTACACATACGCTTCGCCTTCTCAGCAGGCACTCTACCCGGGCGATAAGATTGTCTACACGCTAAGCTTTGACCGCTACAATGGTTCATACCGAAGCTCGAGCAACGATCGTTACGAAGAGGAAAAATACGATGATTGCGATGACAACGACAGCCGTGAAGATTGGCACCAGAATGACTGGCTCGATTGGTACGACGAGTATGTTGATGACAGCGATGATTATGAAGATTGGGAACGAAATGATTGGGAAGACTGGTACTACGACGATTATTGCGATGATTATGATGATCGCAATGACGATGACGACTACCGCTCTATTAACGAACGCGTAAGTGTTACCGCCGACCCGCAAGGCCGCGTGTACGAAAGCAATCGCTCGAACAACACCGCCAACGCTTCTATCTAAGGGCTTCGCAAAATAAAATTTCTTAGGGTACGGATATTTTCCTGCTGAAAAATTCCTGAAGTCTCGCCTCGTCAGGCTTGCGAACCCCCTAAAAAATTTATTTCGCTCCTCTATGCAAAAAACTCCCTGTTCGGGAGTTTTTTGTTTTATACGAAAACTGCTATAGTCGATTTCGGCAAGCACATCACAGGAGGGCTTTGCCATGAATACCCTCTACTCATTGGAAGGTTCGCGTGTCCTTTATCGAGGTTGCGACGAACTTGGAAACGCCGAACTCACAGCGGCGCTCTGGTACGCGATGCGGCGAAAGATGCGACTCGTTCACTTCGAAGAGTCCTTCTTTGCGGAACTTCGGAAGAAGGGCGAAGCGTCGATCACGTGGAACTTCACGCGCCATAATCACGCGCACGAAAACCACTGGGTCAGCTTCCACGCTTGGGAAGATACGACAACAGGCCGCTACCGCCTTTACTGCGTTGGACCGCAGGCGGAGTATGTCCTTCAGCGCATCAATACTATCTGTCCGCGGGATACGATGCGCGGCTATATGCGACTGCGGTGGCAGGAGGATAGAAAGCACACGCGTGTGCGGACCAGGCGTCTGGAGCGTAAACGAAAACACCTCGAGGTTCGCCGCATCACCGCTCCCAGGCAGGACAAGAAGGTTAAAGCCGCGCGACCCTTTGTACCAGCCGTCTTGTCACTGCGACATAACGAAGTTCTTACACCCCAGTTTCGTAAGAACCGGCTCGCGTGGAGCGAGGCGGTTACCGAAACGGTGAGGATCTTCGAGGCTCGCGGTAACTGGAAGTACACCGCGCGAGAGCGCGTCGCAAGCGAGTTGTGGGGCTCGCTCGAGCGAAGCGGTTACCGTTTCGCCCAGTACAAACGAGGCGGTTTCTGTCTGCGATTCGATCTCACCGACGGGAGGTGGCGCGGCGACATCACTCCTCTCACCGTCTCCTGCACGAAGGACAATACACATCCGACTTATCGCCGAATGCGCAAGATCCTCAAAGAAAGACTCACGGGTCTTTCACAGGAAGAACAGCATCAGCGGAAAGCGCTGTTATGGCATGAGGATTCACAGATCGCAGCCTGAAAGTTCGAACTCCGCGTGGGCCAGTGACCACGCGGATTTTTTTACATCAGTGGAGCAAAATAGATTTCTAGAATGTGCGCAGGCCGACGGGCCGAGGAACTAGGAAAATTTTCCTGCCAAAAATTTTCCGCGTTCTAGAAATCTACTTTATGGAGCCCTTAAATGTCTAAGTTTGCTAACTTAGCATTCGATTGGATGAATGACTTACGTGACGAGACGTCTTCACCCATAAGAATATCGAATACTTTATCGGCATCCTGTGCGTCTTCTATATTTACTTGTTTAAGAATACGGCGCGCCGGGTCCATCGTGGTTTCCCAGAGCTCTTCGGCGTTCATTTCTCCAAGACCTTTATAGCGCTGAATATGCGTGCGGGTTTTTTTGGTCTTAACTTCCGTTTCTTCTGCCTCACCTTCGGCACCTGCGGCAGCGTTTTCTTCCGCAGCAGCTTCGCCATCTTCTATTACTTCTTCTTTACCTACTACTTTTGCTTTCTCTTCGTCGCTGTAAGCGTAGATTATTTCTTTGCCACGTTTAATTTTATACAGAGGCGGCTGCGCAATATAGATAAACCCACCTTCAATGAGTGGTTTAAAGTGCCTATAGAAAAGAGTGAGTATAAGTGTGCGGATGTGCGCACCGTCAACATCGGCGTCGGTCGCGATGATTATTTTGTGGTAACGCAGTTTTGAAATATCAAACACATCGCCGATTGCCGTGCCAAGTGCCACCACCAAGTTCTTTATTTGCTCGGATGCAATCATTTTATCGAGGCGCGCGCGTTCAACATTAAGTATCTTGCCGCGAAGCGGGAGTATTGCTTGTGTGCGGCGGTCGCGGCCGGTTTTAGCCGTACCACCTGCCGAGTCTCCCTCTACAACAAACAGTTCCGACTCTGATGCATCTTTTGTTTGGCAATCAGCAAGCTTACCTGGGAGAGACATGCCTTCAAGCGCCCCTTTACGCATGACAGAGTCTTTAGCAGCTTTAGCTGCCTTACGAGCTTTTAGTGCCAAAACCGATTTGCTTACTATTGCGCGCGCATCCTCAGGATTTTCTTCAAGAAATAGGCTAAATGCCTCGCCAAAAACATTTTCAGTGGCACCGCGTGCCTCAACAGAGCCGAGCTTACCTTTGGTCTGACCTTCAAACTGTATCTCGCGCATTTTAACCGAAACGACTGCTGTTAGACCTTCAAGCACGTCATCGCCGGTGAAGTTCTCTTCGCTTTCGCGAATGCCGCCACTCTTACGCGCATATGCGTTGAGTGTACGGGTAAGCGCGGTGCGGAAGCCCGTTACATGCGTACCACCTTCGTTGTTGAAGATGTTATTCGCAAATGCCAAGACACGCGGAGAGATGTCATCAACATACTGGAGTGCTATTTCTACTGCAACATCATCCACCTCTTTTTCGATATAAAAAACATTCTTGTGTACTGGTTTGAGGTGCCGGTTATAAAACGAAATAAGCGAGCGCAAACCGCCTTCAAAGTAGAAAGTCTGCGATGGTGCCTGGCTTAGGTATGAGCGAATATAGAGTTCCTTCCCTACTTCAGTAAAGTTGATGCCGCTTCCGCGTGCATCGATGATAGTTATGCGCAGCCCCTTAACCAAGTAGGCTTGCTCACGCAGGTGCGAAACTACCTTGTCGAAGTCGTAGTCGACCGTGGTAGTGAAGATCTCTTTGTCGGCGAGATAAGTTTGCACAGTTCCATGGAGCCGGCTTGGACCGACTTTTTTAACAGCTACCTTCTTTTTACCGCGGACATACTCTTGTGTGTACGCTCCGCCATCGCGATGAACCTCAGTGCGCATCCACTCAGAAAGTGCATTAACTACCGAGACACCCACACCGTGGAGACCGCCGGAGACCTTGTACCCTTCACCGCCGAATTTACCTCCGGCGTGCAGCGTGGTCATAACGGTTTCAAGTGCGGAGACCTTAGTCTGCTTGTGCATGTCTACCGGAATGCCGCGACCGTTGTCGGCAATGCGGATTAGATTGTCCGGCAAAAGAACGACCTCGATATCGTCGGCAAAGCCGCCCATGGCCTCGTCTCGCGAGTTGTCGAAGACCTCCCAAATGAGGTGGTGGAGGCCGTCGGTACCGGTCGTGCCGATGTACATGCCCGGGCGGCGGCGCACCGCTTCAAGGCCTTCTAAGACCGTAATAGCATCGGCGCCGTAGGAGGATTTCTTTTCTTTTTTTACTTCTTCTTTAGCCACAGAAATTAAGAAAGCCCAATGGGCCTTACCCCTATATTGTACCAGAAACAAGCTTAAAATGGAAGCACGAAAGTGGGGGAAATGTGGCTTAGATTATGAATAAAATGACCATTTTTGGCCTTCAAATACTTGCAAACTTCATGTAAATGTGCTAACATAGTAAATAACCAGCCGAAGGGCTGGCTTTTTCATTGTTAGGGGGAAGGGAAATGACTGGGAATCCAGACGATATAGCGCGGAGAGCTGCCATTCAGGCAGAACTCCGGGTGCTGCTTATCGAGAACGCAGTAAACCGCAGCACGCCCGCCGGACCAGAGGTGTATGAGGCGGAAGATACACCTATGGGACCCGACGTCGTCCCAGACCTCCTGGTGATGGTTCATTAACCGCCGAGATGCACATTCGTTCGTCCGCCAATCGCGCCGGTCCCTTTTCGGGATCGGCTTTTTTATTCACTAGCGAATTTCGAAGCCTTTGGCTTTTAACGCCGCGGATACTTTTTCCATTATTGGGTTTACTTCGGCTTCGGTTAGCGTGCGCTCGAACGACTGGAATATGAGCCTAAACGCAAGCGATACCCTCTTTTCTTTGTTTTCAAATGAGTCAAACAGATCGCTACGCACCAAGAGGTCGCCTGCTTCAGCACGAGCGGTCTCAAGCACCACCTCCGGCCAATAAGCGGTCGGGTTTGGTGTCCACATAGCTATGTCGCGCACAATGTATGGATATTTCGAGAATGGTTGATAACGAATATTAGAAGTAGGAACGGAGTATGATATATCATACTTTTTCGCTATAACACTACCCGACTCCAGAGGTTTTTCTTGTGCTGTTTGTTTTTCGCTCACAGTGCCGAGCATCACCACTTCTTTACCATCCTTCCAAACCGTGCCTATTTCAAAAAGTTTAATTTCTTTCAGGCCTAACAAATCTTTGCTTGATTTGTTTTTTTCTAAAGCATCGGTTAGCCCTTGCAACAAACTCTGGCGTAAATATGGCCTTACACTGTCTACTTTATTTAACACTGCTCGCTCGCCTTTTTCCGTAAAGACAGACGTAAAAACTTCTGAGTATCCTTTTGATACAAGCTCTTCCCGCGCTGCTTCGGCAGCAAAAAATTCAGGATTTACTTCCGGAGCTCGGGGAGAAGAAGACAGTTCGACTGAAGGCACTTTATCGTAGCCAACGATCCGCGCTACCTCTTCCGCTAAATCTTCAGGTATGACCAAGTCGAGACGCTCAGAGGGCGTTTGCACCTGAAATACTCCATTTTCTTCTTTATATGAAAAACCGAGGCGTGAAAAAGCATCAGCAATTTCGGCACCTGTCAGGCTCGTACCTAACCCTTGATTAATTTTTTCTACCGATACTGACACGCTCTTTATTGGCGCAGGTGCAGGATACACGTCTGCAAATCCCCCCAACTCCCCGCCTGCGATCTCGGCAATAAGATCGGCGGCAGCCCGCATACCGTATCCTGTAAGTTCTGGAGAAATGCCCTGCTCGAAACGGGACGAGGCGTCAGTACGCAATTTAAGCGCTTGAGCCGTTTTACGTACCGATGTACCGTCGAAATTTGCTGACTCGATAATAATGTCTTTTGTCTTTTCGGTAATGCCGGCCGGCTCTCCACCTTTTACTCCCGCAATGCCGATAGGCACATCAGCATTGCCGTCGGCGATCATAAGCATGCGATCAGCAAGTGGATATTCTTTAAGGTCGAGCGCTACAAGCTTTTCCCCGTTGCGTGCCTTGCGCACAACAATGTGATACCGAGGACCGTCCTCCGGCGCTCCGGAGGACGGTCCTCGGGTGAGCTTACCCGCATCAAATGCATGGAGCGGTTG
>JACMMG010000017.1 GCA_014379165.1 Candidatus Parcubacteria bacterium | reverse complement strand
TCGATTCCTCACGTACGCAAAACAATTTGCGTACTGCGGGAGCACAAATCTCCCTTCGATCGATCTGTGCTCCCGCGAGGAATCGAACCTCGATCACGAACTCCGCAAGCTCGCATTCTATCCGTTGAACTACGGGAGCAGTTCTTCAACCCTAAAGGGAAGATATATAACAGATATCACAACCCCAGCATTTCGGCGAGGTGTTCACCCACATGCGGGCCCTGTTCTTCTTCCGGTACGAATTGTTTGAGATATTTTTCAACCTGCTGTGCAGGAACGTGGTCAGGGAGGGGAAGAGTAAAATGAGGCGCAAGAATGCCGGTCGTGCTTAAAAACAATCGCGGATACTCTACGTCTCGTTCGATCCAAAAAGAGTGAACCGAAGCGTACGGATAAAGTGTTCCATCTATCGAAATACCTCGCTTATGTATTGCAACCGCGTGCTCACGCGGCCCACGGGCCGCAAGCACCCCAACTGAGCCTACTGCGATAACAATAATTGCCGCAAGTAACACGTTGCCGAAAAAAATAGATACACCCGCGGCTGCAAATGCTATGGCTCCGAGCGCCCAATACCAGTCGGTGGTGCGCTCACGATGTTCATGCGTCGCGACAGTCCAGGAAATTTCCTGATCATTCTGTGCCATATGCGCTAAGTATATCACCGACGTGAGGTAAGTCCTGCGTTGCAGGACACCGCCTATAAAAGAAAATAGCGGTAATGAGCATTTGTTATACTACTGAATATGAAATCTATAATGCTTACTGCAGATGTATCGATCCCGGTTCTTGGTTTTGGTACGTGGCAGCTCACTGGGCAAGAATGCATAGACGGAGTTTGTGCTGCGCTAGAAACAGGTTACAGGCACATTGATACTGCAGACGCATATGGTAACCATGCACAAGTTGCCGAAGGTATTAAAAATTCGGGAGTGGCACGCAAAGATTTTTTTCTTACGACCAAGCTTAAATTTCCGAATGCCTATACAAAAGAAGCGGTTGCTGCGGACGCTCAGCGTTTTTTGGAAGAGCTCCAAATTGATTGGATCGATCTTCTTCTTATTCATTGGCCAAATCGCGAGGTACCTTTTGCAGAAACACTTCGTGCAATGGATGAACTTAAAAAGAAGGGAATCATAAAAGCGATCGGTGTCTCAAACTTTACTCCGCACCATCTTGACGATGCGCTTAAGGCCGGAGTGGAAATTACGAACAACCAAGTTGAGGTGCGCCCGACCTTTAACCAAAAAACATTGCGCGATTATTGCGCATCGAAAAACATTTCGATTACCGCCTACTCAAGCTTGCGCGGGGGAGACCCGGAACTTCCGCTTATAACCGAACTCGCAAGCAAGTACAGCAAAACTCCGCAGCAAATAATTCTTAATTGGATAACGAACCGCGGCATGATAACGATACCAAAAAGTTCGCATCCCGAGCGCATTAAAGAAAATTTTGAATCGGCGAGCTTTGAAATGGAAGAGGCTGACTTGGAGAAGATAGACAACCTGCCCCAAAGTGACCGCGGCAACGACCCTTCTTTTGGAGATTTTGAGTATTAAACGCTTTGACTCTCTAGGGAAAAAAGCATAGCATCGCTGTGGCTGATCCGGCCAGGATTTTGGAGGACGGACAATGAAGACAGAGATTCTCGCCGCGAATCTCGCGGCTTTGAGGGCCAATCCCTATCCCGGGCGGGTAATCATCGTGGGAATGGGGGACCACGGAAGCAAGTACTACCTGCTCTATGCCATGACCGGTCGTAGTCCGGAGAGCAGGAATCGCGTCTTCAAGAGCGATGAAAGCGGGCGGATTTTTACCGCCGTTGCGGACCCGAGTAAGTCTGTGGGAGATCCGAAAAATACGCTTTACGATGCGATGCTCGAATCTTCTCAAACCTTGGTGGTGAGCAACGGCCAACACACCCACCAGGTCTTCGACTCGGTGCGCCACGAGGGGACGCCTCAACAAGCGTTGCGTCAGTGGACATTTGAGGATGACAAGATCGGCACAGCACGCATCGCCGCAGTACTTTCGTTCGAAAGGAATCCGATGCTTGAGATGGTACTCCTTCGGAGAGCTGTCTTCAGCGCGTACTCCGAGCGCAATTACTACGGATTCAACACGCTGTCGCCTGGGGTCGGCTTTTGCATCAGTACCTATGCGGGCGACGGCGACCCGCCCCCCGCTTTCTATGGGGAGCCCGTTGCGCTTCCGCTCCTCGGAAGGATGGAGAATATCGTGGCAACCTATAAGGATGCGCTCGAGGGAAAGAACTTCGTAGCGTTGGTGATCAAGGAGTTCGACTTCGGCTCCTGCAAGTCGCGTATTGAGATCATCAACCGCTACGGCAGCTAGCGACGTTCTCCGGGCAAACCTTGCAGTCGTCGCGAAAGCGGCGGCTGTTTTTATTATTGAAGAGCAATTTGAGTATTAAATAAAAAAAGCGCCGAGGATTCCCCGGCGCTCTGGCGATCGGTGGCGGCGCTGCGATCAGTAGAGAACGATTGTGCCGCTCGGCTTGACCCGGAAGTGGGTCGCCTCACGGATGCCATCCATGTTGATGGCAGGGCCTACGACCGGCACGCCGATGCTTGAAAGGTTCTGCCACGGCGCCGGGCAGTCCTGCTCCCGCTTGTAGAGCTTGCCGTCAGGGCCGGTGTAGATGGTGCGGTAGCAATGGCCCACCACGTTGCCGTTGTGCAGGATGTTTGCCGTGGGCACACGGTCGCCGGCGTACGCAGCCGCTGTCGTGACCAACAGGCACGCTGCGATTAAAGATCTACGCATCGGAATTCTCCTTCGTTAGCGCGCCGCTACTGTAGCCTTAGAAAAATGGCAAGTCAATATGTTGGTGGAATGCATTGTTTGAAAACAATACATGTAACTCCTACATTGAAAGATTAGCAAAAACGCAGCAATACTGAGGTTTTATGTACTAGACCCTTCTTGAGTCTCCGTATTACTAAGAGTTTTGCGTGCGGCTATCTCATTTGTTATCCTCTTTAACTCTGATACTGCCTCTTCTTCAATCTCTTTGAGACGAAACGGTTCAAAACGAGTTAAGTGTTCAAAAACTAATGAAGTATCTTTTTGTGCATCCGGTTTTACATGACTCCACATTGAGGTTGTGGAGTTTAGTTTTGAACTAAGTGCATTTAATATCTTTGCAAGCACCTCAAAAAGTAATTCTATTTCTTGCGGATAAATATCGAGTGTTTCTGGTCTATTCCTATCATCATGAGCAAGCCAGCTATTTCGGTAGACAATTAGCTTTTCAATAACTTCTTTTTGATCCTCGAGCATCTGTCTAATGTCCTTAATGTCTTGACCCGAGATACCTACATACTGAGCCGCAAGCTCTTCTGCAAAGTGTCTATCAATATTGTGTGAAATAAATTCTTCCGCGGTTAGTTTCTTTCGATTTGCATCAGTAAAATTAACAACTTTGTTTATATGCAACGATTGTTTTGACGTATCAAAAAGTTTTGCAAGTTCCAAAAAGAAATATACTCTCGTAGCTTCTTTAGTAACGATGAAGTAATTTTTGTACTTAATTATAGTATCTACGTTTTGTTGAGCTTTCTTTTTTCCATGTACATCTATGCCATTCAGTTCGTGCAAAGTTTGATAAACATGAAAAGCAGATAGGGCGCGGTAATACCTGTCTTTTAGGTTCTCTATGTAGCTTATAAGTCGCTCAAAATCTGCTGCCATAATTTATTTGGCGGAGGGGGTGAGATTCGAACTCACGGTCCCTTGCGGGACTCTTGTTTTCAAGACAAGTGCGATAGACCACTCTGCCACCCCTCCTTATCGACGTAGCGCTGGAAACACTCTCTCTATACGATCTTTTTGTTGAGGTGTTACCGACTGGCGTCCTGCAAGACTATACGTTATCAAGAATTCTTCTCCATTGCTATTAAGTACATAAAGCCAATCAAAAGCATTTTTTCGGAATATCTTTACGACATAGCCTTTGGAGTTTGAATGAATGCGACGCAAGCCAACTTCTTTGTCAGAAGAAAATTTAATTTGCACTCTTTTTAACCCATGTCCGATGTCTACTACAAGATCATACGCCGCAGATTCAGTAAGAGGGAAGAGAACATCAGCGCCAAGTTTAGTAAAAGTAGCAATGGCCTGCATAACCGCGGTATCGCCCTTTCGTTGTGTGTGGTGTTCACTCCTTTTATTTACTGAACGTCGAAGCATGTTTACATTATACCAGTAGGGGCAACAGGAGCAAGTTTTTCAATAAAATGTGTTAGTCTTTAAATGTGAAATACCTCGGCATCGATTATGGCACTAAGCGCATTGGGGTAGCAGTCTCTGACGATACTGGGTCTCTTGCGTTCCCACTTGCGACTGTAGTGTCGGACCGAGATGCCTTGTCTCGCGTGTGTACACTCGCAAAAGAAAATAGGGTGGAGGCGATAATACTCGGTGAGTCGAAGAATTTTAAAAACGAGCCGAACCCTGTTATGGAAGATATCGAACAATTTAAAAAAGATATCGAAGGGCTTTCGGGCCTGCCTGTTACATATGAGTCAGAGTTTATGACAAGTGCACAGGCCCTCCGACACCCTCAGGGCAAACAGGGGGAAGGGGAAAGCAAAGATTTAGATGCATCAGCCGCCGCAATTATTTTACAAAGTTACCTTGATAGACGAGGGAATAGGGAGTAGGTTGTAGGGAATAGAAAACAAAAGACTTAACGATATGTCAGAGGCGCGGTCATTTAGAGACTTAATTGTTTGGCAGAAGTCAATGGACCTAACCAAACAAATTTATCTTGTAACAAGATCTCTTCCTTCCGAAGAGCGTTTTGGTATTATTAGTCAAATGCGGCGTTGTGCAGTTTCTATCCCGTCTAATATTGCCGAAGGCAACAAACGTTCTACCGCAAAGGATTATGCTCAATTTTTAAAAGTTGCAAGCGGATCTGCGGCAGAACTTGAAACCCAATTACTTCTCGTCCGCGACATATATCAAATGCCAGCAGAAAATTTATTAATTTTGTTGGACGAAATTCAGCGCATGTTACAAGTACTCACTAAGCGTTTACTACAACCTAAAACCTAATCCCTATAATCTTATGGAAATAAGTATTGATGACTTTAAAAAAGTCGAAATAAAAATAGGCGAAATTAAAAGTGCAGAAAAAATTGAAGGAAGCGACAAGCTTCTTAAGCTCATCGTTAATTTTGGCCTAAAACCTTCTGTATCAACAGAAGGTTCGGCCGACCATCCGACTTCGGATGGTTTAGGCGAGCAGGATATACGGCAAGTGCTTTCCGGTATTGCTGCATATTTTCCTGAGCCCAAGGACCTTGTCGGTAAGAGATGCCCCTTTGCAACTAACTTGGCACCTAGAATGATGATGGGGTTAGAAAGTCAGGCGATGATTTTGGCAACCGGAGGCGACGGAGAAACGCCGTTTGCTCTGTTTGAAACTACAGGTGTGCCCGGCGCACGCGTCCGCTAACTATTCCCAATGGGTATCCTCATTGAACATATAACAACGATGCGCGAGCGCGCCTGGAGGTGGTTTGCAGAGCGCGCCGGGAGTTCGCATGCAATTTTCTGGCTTTGCGTTCTTTCGTATCTTGAACCGTTTATTTCACCAATTGTGCCCGAGGCGCTTATGGCCGCGATGATCCTTGCAAAAAAAGAGCGATGGAAACTCTATACTGCGCTTACAGTAATTTTTACGTTCTTTGGTGGCGTAACGGGGTATCTTATTGGCGCGTTCCTCTTTCGCGGCTTTGGCGACAAACTGCTCGCGCTTTCAGGCTTTACAGAAATCCCTGACGCAATTCAGACACTCGTTGGCGGAAACATTTTTCTTATTATGTTCTTTATCGCTTTCACCCTTTTGCCTGACAAACCGTTTACGTATCTCGCCGGGTTCCTTGGTCTGCCATTTGCGTCTTATGCGGCGGGTCTTTTTCTTGGACGTACTATGCGTGTAACGCTTGTAGGATATTTTGCAGCGCGCTTCGGCGGCCAGATACTCGAGCTCGTGAACCGCTACTTTTTCTGGTTTGCGATGGCGGTACTCGCCATTTTTGTCGTGTATGGTACTCTACATTTGCATCTCTTGCCCCTGTAGTTCAACGGATAGAACGAGAGACTTCTAAGCTCTTACTAGAGGTTCGATTCCTCTCGGGGGCACAAATTGTACGGGGTACAATTTGTGAGCCGGAGGTGCGACGGCACCGAGGCGGGGTCGCGGAAATTTTCAGCAGAAAATTATCTGGGACCTAGGTAGGGTACAATTTGCGAGCCGCAGGCGTGAAGCAAGATAGCGGGCGATTAGCTCAGTTGGTAGAGCAACTCTTTTACACAGAGAAGGTCACAGGTTCGAGTCCTGTATCGCCCACAATGTCAAAACAGCGCGCCGTCCGGTGTCGCTGTTTTGCATTATGGGTTGTGCACAGGATTCTCACGCAGGAAGGGGTCGGGAAACACTTGTTTCCCGTGGCGGAACATACAAACCGAGGGGTTTGTAAGGGCGGCTTTGCGCCCAGGAGTGAGATTCCTGTACTCGTGACCACCCCATCCTGACACGGGGGACGGTGCGTCTTTTTTGCCTCGCAAAAAATCCTGCTTTTGTGGGAGGCGCAGGTATACTTTTGTTTTGCATTGCGAAGGCAAAAGTACCGAGCCGGGGTCGCGAGATTTTTCCGTCAGGAAAAATACTTGTGACCACAAGTGGGAGGCACAGCGATGTTTTGCAATTGTAAAACCGCGAGCCGGGGCTACAACTCAAATTTTGCGACGGCAAAATTTGAGTTGTAGCCACAAAAAGAAAAGAGTATATAGTTCATTTATGGACCCCGCCGTTATATACGAAGATGACTCTATAATCGTTATCAATAAGCCCGCAGGTCTTGTAGTGCATGCCGATGGTAAACACGAGCGCGCTACACTCGTTGATTGGCTCCTCGTGCATTACCCCGAGATAAAAGGAGTGGGGGAGGAACAAACGCTTCCCGATGGAACAATTATTGACCGTCCCGGCATCGTGCACCGTATCGACCGAGACACTTCCGGCATCATGGTCGTCGCACGTACGCAAAAAGCATTCGATAAAATAAAAAAACAATTTCAAAATAGGGAAGTTAAAAAAACGTACCGAGCGTTCGTTTACGGTACGCTTAAAGATGAACGGGGCATAATCGAAAGAGCAATAGGCAGTTCTCGCGGGGGCTTGGCACCACGCACAGCAAAAATGGCCCATGGTACGATGCGCGAAGCAACAACGGCCTATCGAGTAATAGAGCGTGGCAAAACAGCAACGTATGTTGAAGCGTTTCCTAAAACCGGCAGGACACATCAGATACGCGTCCACTTTTCTCTTATTGGGCATCCTATTATTGCAGACCCTTTATATAGTGGAGGAAGAGCCACGCTCCTTGGGTTTAGCCGCCTGGCGCTCCATGCGTATTCGATTTCTTTTATGCACCCAGAACGCCGAGAAGTCGTATTTGAAGCACCCCTACCGGCAGATTTTGCCCAAGGAGAGGCGCAATTGCGGGAAGAATAAGGTTGTGTTACAGTGAGCTCTCAAAAATATGGCATCTGGAGTTAAAATTTCCCCTGTAAATATGAAGGAGCGTGCAGACTTGGGCCTTCGCCCAGGAGACACTGTGCGTGTCTGGCAAAAAATTGAGGAACTCAAAACTTCAAAGGGCAAAAATAAAAAAGATGTTACAACCCGCAACGTGCGCAAGCAGGCGTTTGAAGGCTTGATCCTCGCGGTTAAGCACGGGCTTGAGCCGGGCGCTATGTTTACGGTGCGCCGGGTAGCAAGCGGAGTAGGAGTAGAAAAAATATTTCCACTTTACTCGCCAAATATCGATTCTGTAGAAGTTTTGCGCCGAGCACGAGTACGCCGAGCGAAGCTTTACTTTATCCGCCGCAAAGCGGCTCGCGACGCAAAGCATGCGATGCGTAAAGCACGCGGCACCTCACCAGTTGCAGTAGCAGCTGATGAACCGGCAGTTGAGGCTCCACAAGAAGCGGAAGTTGCCGCGGAATAATTGAGAACATCGGATTCACTTCCGATTTTTTCTCATAAATAATTGGTAGACGCTATGTACTTGAGGATAGTATACTTGATGTATGGGGAAGCGAGGAGCAAAACCAAAAGGAAAGGTAAAAATCAAATGGTCACCAGGGCTGGCCTACGCAATTGGTCTGCTCGTAACAGACGGATCTCTTTCATCGGACGGGAGGCATATTTCTTTGGTCTCTAAAGATACGGAACAGCTGGAAAATTTTATGAAAGCTCTTAAGATACGGGTTTCTATCGGAACTACTCGCTCCGGCTATACCGGCAAAATGACAACCCGGATTCAATTTGGGGACATTACTTTCTATCACTTTCTGTTAGGTATTGGATTGACACCAAATAAAACAAAGACCATAAGTGCAATAAAAATACCGAACAGATACTTCTTTGATTTTCTGCGAGGACATTTTGATGGCGATGGATGCACTTATTCGTATTTTGACCCTCGATGGAAGTCGAGCTTTATGTTCTATACGACCTTCGTCTCTGCAAGTAAGCGGCACATTGTTTGGCTTCAAAAAGAGATTTTTAACAGACTCAAAATACAGGGTCATATTACTAATGATAG
>JACMMG010000016.1 GCA_014379165.1 Candidatus Parcubacteria bacterium | reverse complement strand
TTAAAAAGGCACGTAAGGCACCTCAATGGAGTAAGCGTTAGTTTACGAGTTAAACTCCCGTTTAAGGCGGTGCAGGTGTACGTCTGGGAGTTTGCCCTTGGGACCGTCCGAATCGGATCTCAAGGATTTTTTATTTGACAGAGATGTTTTTTCAGGTATAATTCCGGCATGTTGGGTGACAATCTTGATGAAGAATTTATACCGGAAGACGAAGCCGATGCAGGCCCAGCGGCAATTAAAAGACTTCGCGAACGTTTAGGTAAAGCTATAGAAGAAAAGCAACAATATCTTGAAGGCTGGCAACGCTCCAAGGCCGACTTCGTCAATCTAAAGCGCGATGAAGAGTCTCGGCGAGACCTAACCCAAGTGCGCCTGAAGGCTTCGCTTGCTGAAGACCTTGTACCCGTTTTGGATTCGTTTGAAATGGCTCTACGGCATGCACCAGATAATAAAGAACTCGCTTTACTCAATAAGCAATTACTTGATGCGGTAAAAAAAATGGGAGTGGAACGTTTTGGGGGAATCGGTGAGGAATTCGATCCGCATAAGCACGAGGCATTGCGCGAAATCACGGTAGAGAAACCCGAACAGGAACATACTATTGTCTCGATTGAACGCTCCGGATATAGTATTGGCGATCATATCATTAGACCCGCGCAAGTGTCTGTCGGACATTTTGTGACTACAACGAAATCATAAAGTTAAAAATTAATTGAAATAATATGGCAAAAATTCTTGGTATAGACTTGGGTACGACAAATTCCGCCATTGCTGTCATGCAAGGTGGTGAGCCGCATGTACTTGAAAATGCAGAAGGTGCGCGTACTACCCCTTCTGTCGTTGCAGCTTCAAAGACTGGAGAGAGGCTCGTAGGCCTTATTGCTCGCAGGCAAGCAGTTACCAACCCTAAAAATACTGTATATCAGATTAAACGCTTCATCGGCCATACGTTTGATGAGCCTGGTGTAGAAAAAGATCGAAAGGCAGTTCCATTTGAGACGCGTAAATCACCAAGCGGTGGCATCGAAGTTCTTATGGGTGAAAAATGGTATTCACCAGAAGAAATTTCAGCAATGATCCTTGCCAAACTAAAAGCGGACGCGGAAAAACGATTAGGTGAAACTATTACAGAAGCTGTTATTACGGTTCCCGCATATTTCAACGATTCTCAACGTGCCGCAACCCGTGATGCAGGTAAGATCGCAGGACTCGATGTTAAGCGCATTATCAACGAGCCAACGGCGGCGGCGCTTGCATACGGTTTTAACAAAAAGAAAAACGAAAAGATAGCCGTCTTTGACTTCGGTGGCGGTACCTTTGACATATCTATTCTTGAGGTGGGTACTTCAGACGAGGGGGAGGGCTCGATTGAGGTCAAATCTACCGATGGCGATGCTCACCTCGGAGGCAAAGACATCGATCAAAAAATAATTGACTGGCTTGCAATAGAATTCCAGAAAGAAAGCGGTATTGACGTCCGCAACGACCCTCTTGCCCGCCAGCGGCTCGATGAAGCGGCGGAAAAAGCAAAGATAGAGCTTTCTACGGCCGTGGATACTGAAATAAATATTCCGTTTTTGACTTCCGACGCGGCCGGCCCGCGCCATCTTCTTATAAAACTGAGTCGTGCTCGGCTCGAAGAGCTTGCAGGCGAATTCATAGAGCGGGCAATGGCGATCACTAAGCGTGCGATGGAAGCTTCACCTTTTAAAGTTGGCGATATTAACGAGGTAATTCTCGTAGGTGGGCAAACACGCATGCCGGCACTTCAGACAGCGGTGGAAAAATTCTTCAACAAAAAAGCGAATATGAGTGTGAACCCGGACGAAGTGGTGGCAATTGGCGCCGCTATTCAAGGCGGAATCCTCGGCGGTGAAGTGAAAGACGTACTCTTGCTGGACGTGATCCCGCTTTCCCTTGGTATTGAAACTATGGGTGGCGTAAATACCAAGCTTGTCGAGCGTAACACCACTATTCCAACTTCGCGTACGCAAGTTTTTTCAACCGCAGCAGATAATCAAACGAGCGTAGAAATCCATGTTGTGCAAGGCGAGCGCGCAATGGCGAGCGACAATAAATCGCTCGGCCGATTCGTCTTAGATGGCATACCGCCCGCACCGCGTGGTTTGCCGCAAGTAGAAGTCTCTTTCGATGTCGATGCAAACGGTATTCTTTCAGTTAAAGCAAAAGATAAGGCAACCAACAAAGAGCAATCTATTCGCATTGAAGCGCGCTCAGGTCTGACTCCGGAAGATATCGAGCGAATGCAGAAGGATGCCGAACAAAATGCGGCAGATGACAAAAAGAAAATGGAAATGGCGGAAGTGCGCAATCTTGCCGACCAAGCGGTCTATGCTTCACGCAAAGCGCTTACCGACAATAAAGGTAAAATTCCTGCTGAATTAGAAACCACAATAAATGAAAAAATAATTGCACTCGAGTCTAAAAAAACGGGTGAAGATAGCACCGCTATTAAAACTGCTACGGAAGAACTTTCTAAGGAACTCTCAAAGGTCTATGAAGCAATCCAGAAGGCCGGTGGCTCTCAAGCAGATTCAGCTGATACGACCCAAAGTGAGACTCCGCCTGAGGGTGAAGCAGGTTCACAAAGCGCGCCAAAAGATGAAGAAAATCCCGACCCTAAAAACACCTAAATGGTATAATTGAAATATGGCTGCTAAGAAAGACTATTACGAAGTGCTCGGTGTCGACAAAAAGGCCTCGAAAGACGATATAAAAAAAGCATTCCATAAGCTTGCTCATAAATTCCACCCGGACAAAAACCAGGGTGACTCGGAAAAATTCAAGGAAGTAAGCGAAGCCTATTCGATTTTGAGCGACGAAAAGAAACGCGCCGAGTATGACTCCTACGGCCGCACGTTTGGCGGGGGAGGTACAGGTACTGGCGGATTTAACCAAGCGGACGCGGGGTTTGATTTCTCTCAATTTCAAGATGCATTCCAAGGAGGCTTCGCATTCGACTTTAGTGACATATTCGGCGAGGCATTCGGCGGCGGTACCCGCTCTCGCCGCGGACGTGATATTTCTATTGATCTTGAAATTAGCTTTAAGGAATCGGTCTTTGGCACCAAGCGAACGGTCCTTTTAGCTAAAACCGCTCAATGCGATACATGCAAGGGAAATGGTGCGGAACCGGGTACCGAGCTTATTACCTGTTCGCACTGTAACGGCACAGGAAAGATACATGAGACGACAAATTCATTCTTCGGCTCTATGACCGTGCAAAGCGTGTGCCGCCATTGCCATGGAGTAGGGCAAGTTCCTAAAGAAAAGTGCCACACCTGCCGCGGTGAAGGCGTCTACAAGAAACAAGAGGAGATTGAAATTATCGTCCCTGCAGGTATTGAAGGCGGTGAAATGATACGACTTACGGGCATGGGGGAGGCAGTTGCAGGCGGTATGTCAGGCGACCTCTACGTTAAAGTTCATGTGCAGATCGACCCGCGTTTCAAAAAAGATGGCATTAACCTTGTTACCGAACTTTCGGTTAAACTATCAGACGCGCTTTTAGGTACAGAATATAAAATTCAAACTCTCGATGGCGAAGAGATGCTCAAAATCCCTCCTGGAGTTTCTCATGGTGAGGTCATAACAATAAAAGGGAAGGGCGTAGCTGC
The DNA here is from genome assembly GCA_014379165.1 of Candidatus Parcubacteria bacterium. Taxonomy (GTDB): domain Bacteria; phylum Patescibacteriota; class Minisyncoccia; order Phycocordibacterales; family SBAW01; genus GWA1-54-10. Next base: position 4,001 of record JACMMG010000016.1, on the reverse strand, counting down.
AGGCCGAGGCAAACGCGGTGACCTCTTCGTACGTGTGCGAATCACACTTCCTCAAAAGCTTTCACGCACTGCAAAAGGACTTATAGAAAAATTGAGAGAAGAAGGGATATAAGCTGAGAAAAGCAAATAGTTTTGCTTTTCGACAGACTTATATCGACCGGAAGTATGTCTTGGCAGCAGCCAAGACAACTGAGGTGGGGTCGCGCAATTTTCTTAACGACGGTTAAGAAAATATGCGTGACTGTAGGGCAAAGACTACACAGAAATTTTCTGCTACTATATCCTTCATGAAGCGGCTTTTAACCGGCTTACAGCCTAGTGGCACGTTGCACATAGGCAACTATTTTGGAGCTTTGAAACCCTTTGTCGACATGTATGGCGAGTACGAGAGCCACCTTATGGTTGTCGACTATCACGCGCTCACAAGCCTGCGAAAGCCTGAAGAACTTCGAGCAAATATCATAGAAGTAGTAAAAGACTATGTTGCTGCTGGTGTAGACCCAAAAAAAGCTATCATCTTTAAACAATCTGATGTGTCGCAGCATACCGAACTTGCTTGGATATTTGACTGCCTAGTCACCGTACCTTTCTTAATGCAGGGGCATGCATATAAAGACAAGGTGGCAAAAGGGCTTGAACCAAATGCTGGTCTCTTTACGTACCCAATGCTTATGGCAGCAGATATTTTATTGTATGACACCGACGTCGTGCCAGTGGGCCAAGACCAACGACAGCATGTTGAATATGCTCGCGAAGCTGCAAATAAATTCAATATTACGTTTGGGCAAACATTTACCGAGCCACAAGAAAAAATATTTGACAGCGTTGCGGTTGTGCCAGGCACCGACGGTCAAAAAATGAGCAAAAGCTATGGAAACACAATTCCGCTTTTTGGTACAAAAGATGAGATAACAAAAGCGGTAATGAGTATTGTAACTGACTCCAGTGGCGATCGACCAGAACATGTGTATGCAATACACAAATTAGTTCGTACTGAAAATGAACTTGCACCCTTGTACGAAGAAAATAAAGGCAGCTATAAAGTGCTTAAAGAAGCACTGATAGAAGACATCGAGAATTTGATTGCACCTATGCGAGAAAAACGTGCTTCAATTTCAGACGAAGATGTAAAACAAATACTCAAAGACGGGGCACAAAAAGCACGAGAACGCGCGGAAGCAAAAATGAAAGAGGTGCGGCAAAAAGTTGGAGTAACGCTATGACACAAATACAACATCCCAACAAACTTGAGATTGTGAGATTGATGTAAAAAATTATAGAAAAATATGAATTTTTATATAATCGTCGCTCGCTCGGAAATTAAAACAAGTTTTATTTCGCTCACTCGCTAGATTATGGAACGGACTTTAATTGGAGATTTAAATAAAAAAGTAGGGGAGAGCGTCTTGGTGCAAGGCTGGGTCTCGGTACGTCGCGACCAAGGCAAGATGGTCTTTTTTGACTTTCGCGACCGCTCTGGAAGCGTGCAGGGCGTAGTACTTCCAAAAAGTGAGGCGATAGAAACCGCAAAAGAGGTGCGGAGCGAGTATGTCGTTGGGGTAGAAGGCCTGGTGAATAAACGCCCCGACAAAAATATCAATCCCGAGGTCCAAAACGGCGACATAGAGCTTGAGGTGCAAAAGCTACAAGTACTTTCAAAAGCTGAGATACCGTTTGAACTGGGTACCGAAACTAATCTCGACACCTATCTGGACCATCTCCCTTTTACGCTGCGCTCACAACGCGCTAAAGACATTTTTACCATGCAGGGGGCAATACTTGATGCTTACCGAAGCTCTTTGCGCGCTCAAGGATTTACAGAATTTATAGCTCCAGCACTTGTCGGAGGAGACGCAGAAGGCGGAGCGGCGGCATTTAAAGTAGAGTATTTTTACGATAAAACTGCTTTTCTTGCGACAAGTCCGCAATTTTACAAACAAATCATGGTTGGACCATTTGAGCGCGCATTTACGGTGGCTAAGATATTTCGCGCTGAAAAGAGCGCTACCACGCGCCACTTAAGTGAAGCTACATGTTTAGACTTTGAAATGGGGTTCATTAAAGATGAGCGTGAGCCAATGGCGGTACTTGAGCAAACTATTAAAGATACTGTAAAGGTGATCTCAAGTGCGCACGGTGAAATTTTTACTCGTTTTGGTGTAACTGTGCCACTAATACCGCAGAGCATCCCGATTTTTACGCTCAAAGAAGCACAAGATATTGTTGCAAAAGAATTTAATCGCGCCATAGAAGACACTTTGGACATGGCGCCGGAGGACGAACGCCAAATTTGTGAATACGTAAAAAAGAATTTTGGTTCGGACTTCGTTTTTATTACCCGGTTTCCTACAAAAAAACGCGCTTTTTATACGTATGAAGAGCCCTCCGAAGCACCACTGTCGCGTGGTTTTGACCTCCTTTTCCGCGGTCTTGAGATAAATAGCGGGGCACAGCGTATTCATGACCCAGAGGTACTTATTGCACGCATGCGTGAACGGGGGCTGGACCCAGAAAAATTCTCTTTCTATCTTGAAGCATTCAAAGTAGGGATGCCGCCCCACGGCGGCTCATCGACAGGACTCGAACGTTTTACCGCGCGCATGCTTGAACTTCCTAACGTTAAAGAGGCAACATCTTTCCCACGAGATATCAACCGCATCGACACCCTCCTTTCGACAGATAAATGAGACCTTTCTTTTTTGTAATCCTTTTGACATAGTAGGCCCAGATTCCTTATCGATGGAGAGTGGCCATGCAGTGGCTTCGCATGTTTACAGTTGCGTTGTATCTCTCTGTAGGCACAGCGTACGCGGCCAATGAGTTCGTTGATGAAATTCCGTATAGAGGAGGTATCGATTGGCGTTTACTTAGTCTGGAAAATATAGATTTATTTCTATTTCTAGCCCAAGAACCCCTTGAAATTCCTTCCAATGTTACTTCCTATATTGCGCAAGGTTGGGAATTTCCATTGATGCCTATCATACCTAGGCAACTATTCTTGGAGGAAATTTTTGAGTTTCCCAATACTACAATGTGGTATGTGGGCTTAAGCGGAAAGCGTAAAGGAATGACTTTCGTCTCGTACAATCCTACTCAATGTATGAGGCAGGGCCCTGACGTTTGTCGTTTTGTCCGTTTCCACGAGTACGGGCATCTGGCTCGCGAAATGCCCCCATATGATTGGGAGGACCCTCTAAGAGAAGCGAACGCTGATTGTTGGGCTGCAGAACATGCCGACGTAGAAGCAGTCGCTGCGAGCATTCAGTATTTCATCTGGATCGGTAGTACTGATATGCCTGGATACGGCACCGGCTTTGAACAAGCTCAACGCGTAATCGATGCCGCAACTACCGGGGAGTGCCATTGGTAGGATAGTCGCCCTCAAGGGCGACTATTTTCTTTTGATACATTGAAAAAACTATATCTTAAACCTATACTGCAAGGAATAATGGAACCAGATGTCTTAATCATAGGAGCTGGAGCGGCAGGACTCATAGCTGCGCGCGAGTTATCAAAAGCGGGTAAAAAAGTTTTGATACTTGAAGCGAGAGACAGAATAGGCGGCCGCATATTTCCACTTGATAAAAATGAATTTGGCTACGGTGCGCAAGGAGGCGCAGAATTTGTACATGGAGAAGCTCCAGTAACTAGAGCTCTCCTTAAAGAAATAGGCCTGACAACAGATCGGAATGAAGATGGGCAGTGGTGGAGCGTAATTGATGGCGAGGCAAAAGTGATGGAAAGTGCGGCTCCCTATGACCCTGTTTTAAAAGAAAAGCTCGCAACGTTGGCAGAGGATACAACCATCGCTAAATTTTTTGATGAAAATTTTGCCGCTACAGAATATGACAACTTGCGCCGTATGACTATGCGAAGAATAGAAGGGTATTACGCTGGAGATCCTCTGCGTACAAGTGCTTTTGCCTTGAGAGAAGATGTAAATATTGAAGAAACTGGGAACGGTAATTCGAGCATTAAAGAAGGATATGGCGAGATGATTG
>JACMMG010000015.1 GCA_014379165.1 Candidatus Parcubacteria bacterium | reverse complement strand
TCGATGGTGTAGTTCGTGTTGTCATTGTCGTACCAAACACTCGAGCGGGCCTGGGTAGAGCGGATGTCGTTGAAGACACTCGTATTGTTCGGATCAATATAGTAGTTGTTGTTGTTGGAATCCGTAATATTAGCAACAGCAATCGCATTTGTCGTTGAGTTACCCCTTGCAACAACCGTCGCAAGCGTGTCAGCTTCGGCTACGGCGGACGGCCAGGCGGTGATGCAGTTGGCTCCCGCAATGCAATATGATGCCGCATTCATCTGGCCGTTGAGGGTCGCGCTGCCACCACCTGTTACCGTAAACACAGGGATGGGAGCTGCGAGCGTGTTGTTGGCGACTTGCAGTGCGGCGTTTGAGCCATTTTGACCGGTCAAAACAAGAAGGCCCTTGGGGCCCCCACTATTCATGGTATTAGCAATGATTCCGGCCCATTCACCATCGCCGGATTTCTGTACATTGAGACGAGTCGTACCTGGACTCGCCGTCCCGATACCAACATTGCCGTTTCCAGCAATAGCCATGAAGGTGGTGCCGGAAGTTCCTCCACCTTTGATGGCAATACCTTCACCGCCTGAGGTCGCCAGGATGAGGCCTGCACCTCCGGCGGCGCCGCCGTCGACGCCTGCCTCTACCGCTTTTAGATATCCTCGCGTGTTGCCTGCTGCGGTATCAAAAAGTAGAGAGCCGCCTGTAGATGCTCTGATATCTCCTACTACTGTAAGCCGGCTGGCAGGGGTAAGCGTACCGACGCCGAGATTGCCGTACATGAGGAGACCGTTTGCTGCTCCTTGGGTATTAAGGAGGAGACCGGCTTGCTTGGACTGTGCAGTACCGCTGATGTTAATCGGAGCGTCGCAGCCGGGGTACCCGGTGGTGCAGTTGTTTGGCGGCGTACCGGCGGGCGGTCCGCTCCATGCTGCTGAGGCTGCGGTTGCACAAAGGAGGAAGGTACAGAGGGAGAGGGCGATGACAAGAACATGTTTACGGAAAGCAATTACTGATAATTTTTGCATAGTAGTAATTTTAAAATAATTATACCTTATGTTAATTAGCCTGGAGCGAGTCAAGCGCAGCCTGCTGTTCCTGAGCGCTTACACTTGCTCCGCCTCCGCTCGAGCCGCTTTGGCTTGGAGCCGAAAGACTCTTGAGCGCGGCTGCTTCTTCTTTAGAGGAAGGAGGAGTCGGGGGTTGTTCTTGAGCGCTTGCATTCGCATTGCTCTGACTTGTGTCGCTTCCAGTCGAGCCGCTTCCGCTTGAACCGCTTTGGCTTGGAGCCGAAAGACTGCCTAGCGCATTCTCATTTTCACTTTGAGATCGAGAAGGCGGAGGCGGAGTAAGAGATTCAAGTGCAGTGTTTATTTCTGCCTGTTTAACGCTCTCGCTCACGGCAGCGTTCACAGGAGGCTGTTCTTCGGATATTTTGTTGTTTGCCCGCCCAAAAACTACGTACGAGGTGACCATACCTATCGCCACTAGAACGACCACGCTGCCGACAAAAAACCACAGGATTTTATTTGAAAAAAGATTATTTTCTTCGTACAACATATTTTTATATCTCCTGATACCGAGGGATCGGGGTAACAATGACGGTTGCAGGTTGACCGGTTGCCTGTGCGGCCCCGCCGCCTGATGGTACGCACATAAGGGTAAAGATTGTCGGGCTGGTCTGAAGATTGCTTGCCGTACGAGAACCTGCTGTAGCAGGACTGCTTATTGACGTTGTATAGTCGCCACCGAGCCCCGCACTTGGATTTGCAGAAATCGTACAGCTGGAAGCATTTTGTATGCCACTCCATGAAAGTGTGGTGCTGCCGCCCTTTCGAACCGGCGAGGTTGCAGAAAAAGCGCCCGTTGGAACTGGTCCTCCCGCGGGGTTCACCGTCACGGTAGCGTCACGGAAGGCAATTCCGCCGGTTGAGGAAGTGACAGTGAACCTGTAGGTCTTAGTTGCCGCAAGGGCCCCGGTCGTAATACTTCCACCGCTGACAGGCGTTACCGAGCCGATACCCTGATCAATACTTGCGGAACTTCCATTGACCACGCCACTCCAGGTAAGCATGCAGCTCTGGCCGGAAGTCAAAGGTGGATTATTTGACGGCGCCACGCAGTTAAATGTTCCTATAGTTGGCGTAATGCCGCCTTCGCTCGTGTCCGAGCGTGCAGTACACACTGCCGTGTCGGCGGTGTCGACAAGCGAGTTGCTGTTGTTGTCTATCCCATCATTACATTGGGTGAGTGCCACCTTAAGAGGGTTGCTGTTTGGTGAGCCGCTATACTGCACCCAGCCGACAACCTCGCTTCCCCATGCATAACCGTTGAAAGTAAGAGTACTGCCTGAAACGCTTGCTGCAGCATTCGTGTCGTTGCCGCGCAAACTAATCCAACCATCCCAGCCGTCACTTGCGGAAACTGCATACGCCCATCCATACAGCCGGATACTGCCTGGTTTTGATCCCTGCAGGTATGGGCGACATTGTCCCAATCCGCTCGGGCAACCGCTATTCTCATTAAAACTGATCCAACCGATGTTGTCGCTCCAGGCGTAGCCACCGAGTGTTATCCCGTCTGTGGGCGAAACATATACACCCGAGCCATTAACCGGATTAAAGTCGATCCAACCGATGTTGTCGCTCCAGGCGTAGCCGGAAAAGACTCCCGCGTTGCTTGCCGCAGTTTGTGCTTGCAAACGAGGTTCCGTAGAAGAAAGAAGAGCTGCACCCAGGACAATAATCGCCAGCGCAAAGCTATACAAAAGAAGCGTGGGCTGTAATTTTGTTATATGCCGCATGGATAACAAGGATTTCATTGTATATAGTCGCTTGCGTTCAGTACTGTCCCCGACTGCGACTCTTGTTTCAACGAGGCGAAAGAATCCCGCTGCATCCATAGCCACAATGTTATCCCAGCGATGATAATCACCAGCACGATTAGGCCCGCAAGCACCTCCTCATTCCACGTCAGCTTTCTTTTAGAAAAAGGCATACGCTGTCTCAATGATAGCACCGAGGAGGTCTGCTTCGATACTTCCGAATGCAAACTGTGGATTAGCGCTTGAGCGCTTCAATACCCGCAAGCGTGCCATTTGCCAAAAACTCTAACATTGCACCCCCGCCAGTTGAAATAAAAATGCGTTTTGGATCGAATTTAAATTTTGAAAGCGCTGCAATAGTATCCCCGCCCCCAACAATTGCCCGACACGGGGCTTGAGCTAATGCCGAAGCGAGGCCTTGCGTCCCTTCAGCGAAGCCTTTTTCAAATACACCTAGCGGCCCGTTCCAAAGTACAAAAGACGCTTTAGAAATCTCGGCTGACCAGTTTTTAATGGTTTCCGGCCCTATATCAAAGATTTTCTCGCCCGCGCGAACGTCTGCAGTATTGGTTGTGCGCCGCCCGCCCGTTTTTTCATCAATAAGCGCGATGTCGGCAGGAATAATTAGCCGATCATTGCCTGCTATAGACATTGGTACCGGCATAGGAGAAACGAGTGATGCTCCAACCGGCATGCCGCGAGCTTTCAGAAGATCGTTCCCAAGCGCGCCCCCGAGAAAAACTTTTCCGTACGTCGTGAGCAATTTTTCAAGAAGCGGTTGTTTAGTCTGAAATTTGGCACCTCCGATTATTGCGAGAGAATTTGCAGGAGGAGTAAGCGCTTCAGATAAATTTTTTATTTCTTCTTCCAACAGAAGCCCGGCGTAGCTTGGAAGAAATTTTGTGACACCGACTGTGGATGCGTATGCCCGATGTGAGTCGGCAAATGCATCGTTTACATATATCTCACCATGCGTAGCTAATTCTTTTGCAAATCCTTCGTCGTTGCTTTCTTCGCGCGGATCAAAACGCAGATTTTCAAGAACCTCAAACGTAACGTTTGTGAGTTCACGAAGTTTTGCTGCTACCGGAGCGGTACGCAGTTCTTCTACAACTTTCCCCTCGGGGCGGCCCACATACCCCATGAGGGTGATACTTGCTGCACCTTTCTCATCCAAAAATTCGAGTGTAGGAACAATCGCGCGAAGACGCAGGTCGTCAGTCACCGCTCCATTTTGCAGAGGCACATTTAATACGACTCGCACGAGTACGCGCTTGCCCCGCACGTCCGCCTCGCGAATTGACTTTACTTCTTGCATGCTTTGATTATCTCAAAAAATTGCTCAAAATTTTGACTTGCGTGTCCGACTAACAATCCATCCACTGTGCCTTCTTGCACTAACGCCCCGGCGTTTTCAGGTTCGACTGATCCGCCATAAAGAATTGGAACGCGGCTTGCCTTTTCTCTTCCTAAAATATCTGTGAGAGTTTTCTTGATAAAAATAGTCATCTCCTGAAGGTCATGCGGTTGCATCGCTTCATCCGCCCGCTTCCCTATTGCCCACACTGGTTCATATGCAATGACCACTTTGCTGAGCGTAAATGGAAACGTCAGAAATGCAGAATTGATTTGTGCTTCTAAAAATTCAAAATGTTCGCCCTCTTTGTCGCGCTCACGCTCGCCGATGCATACAATTGCGGAAAGTCCTGCCTCTATCGTTCGTTCCAGCTGTTGCCGCACGCGCTCGTTGGTGTCGCCCGCAATGCGACGTTCGGAATGCCCGACAATTGCGAAGTTCGCTCCCGCCTCTTTAAGCATATGTGCGGACACATCACCCGTATGCGCGCCTTCGGCAAAAGAAGAAACCGCTTGCGCGCCCACTTTAACCGGGGAGCTCTCAAGAACTTGCGCTACGCTGGGGAGAAATATAAAAGGAGGTGCTAGCCAGACATCTACTCCTGAAAGACTGCGGGCTTTGCGGCGCAATTGGAGCCCGAATGCCCGCGCTTCACTTGCCTCTTCGACATACATTTTCCAGTTTCCGACAACCAATCTCTTTTTCACAAAATGACTATACCATATCTGTATACCAAATTTTATTCGAATTCACTTGTTTAATACTCACGATCGTGAGTATTAAACAAGTAACTAAGAAGTCTGTTCCGGAAGACCGAATTTTGCTCGCAGTGGTTTGTCATACTCAATAGCATCGGCAATAAGATACAAGAGGTTTTTACCGATCTTAAGTTCAGCCTTAAAAAGCGCTACCAACTCCTCACAATCATACGGATACACCCATACACTGTCTTGCAAGCACACGAAACCGAACGTTGTAATAGCACTACGAATCTTATCCCGCACTGATCGTTGTGTTTCCGGGATATCAAAAATAACGAGTCTCCACCTACCGTCCCACTTTTTAGGTTTCGGCAAAGAATGTGGCGTCAAAAAATCTTGCCTCAATATTTCTCTGCCGTGGCGAGTGATACGCATGTGCGTCTTCCCGGATTCTTGAACAAATATCACAAGGCCTTTGCGCTTAAGTCGACTCGCTGTTTCAAAAAGTCGCTGACGGGGATCGCGTTTTTTTCTCCAGTCGGGATCAATGTGTTTGAGCATGCGAAGCATGTTGGGCGCAGTAACCGCAACTGCCAAACCGGCGGTTGCGGTTAGAGTATTCAAAACAGCATTCTCTATTTTTCTACGTCGCAGGCGTTTTCTTGATTCTTCTTCAAGCGATCTTTTCTTCCCGATTCCATTTGCCATACTTGCTTATAATACACGACCGTGAACACTAAACAAGTAAAGATAAGCGAGCTGAGATGAGGAGCCGGGGCTATGGATAAAACAGAGTAACGAGAAGCCCCGCACAATTTTTGTGCGGGGCTTCTGTTTGCTGCTGATCGCCATTGGGCTGCGAATGGAATGCGTTCAATCCGAAGATTAAGCGCTAGAGGATCCACTCACAGCACAAAGGCGACCATACATAACTAAAGAACAAAGCTTCTCCGGCGGCCCGCGTGCGGGCCGCCGGAAGAGAGATCAGGGTTTGTTATAGATCAGGTCAAACGCGTCTTGCCAAGCAACTTGCGCTTGGCCGCGATCATGTGCCGCATCAATTGGCTTTTGATCGCGTTCCTGAGCAAATGACCGCGCCGTATATGCGATCGCCGCAGCAGTAAGGATGTCTGCTTGTTCCTCATCGCTACGATTCTCCCATAACTTACTCGTACGCATACGCTTACTCCTACTGGCGCCCAAATACATGAGCGCAGGGTCCGCCGCACTATTGCTGTAACCCTTTCAAATTCTCTACGCCTCGGGCGTAAAGCGCTTGAAAGGGTGGGCGGCGCGAGAGTTACTCATCTCGTCGCGCCCCCCAGTTGTTATTGAGCCTGCTCGTACCGCCGATAGTAGACAGCATCGCGAGCGTCGATCTGGTGAACTTGCCGCATCTTTGCGCCATAGTGCCCAAGCGCGAGGGTGTACATTTCCACCCAAGCACATAGCCATAGAGCATAGATCTTCCCTTCAATCGAATATTCCGGATTGTCATCGGGGAAGACGACTACTTCGGCCTGGTAGTATCGGCCGTGTAACCGTGGCAACCTCCACCAGTCCCAAGCAAAGAGACCGGAACCGAGCGCGAAGAAAACGGCGAGGAACGCGACCATGTGCATCGCTCCGCTATCGGCCAAGACTGCGGCCAGGATTGGCGGCAGAAATCCGAAGTGGGTAATTTCTTTCACTTCGGTGAAGACCAGCGAACAGCATATCGCATATGCAACGCACAGCACCATGAAGAACAGGGTTGCGATTTTTCTCAGCACTTTATCCTTCCTTTCCGGGAACCTCACTGTTCCCTATTGTTCAAAAACGTACAGCGGGATGCCGGGTCGCGTTTCGCCGGCGCGAACGAAGTTCAGAGTAGTAGACTCTGCAGGCCGATTTCTCGCCGCAGACTTCCTTCTCTTTTCTTCCTCCCGCTGAACTTCGGCGCTCTCAAATGCGCGCCAGAAGCCGAAATGCTCGACTTCCTCCCAGAACTTATCGCGTTCTTGCATTTTGCCCTCCTCTTTTAGGGTTGCGGGGAGCACGCGAAACTAATTTAACCTCCCCTTTCAAATTCTCTACGCCTCGGGCGTAAAGCGCTTGAAAGACGGCACGAGTCAGAGAGACTCGCGCCAAACAAAGGTACATCTGGAGTTTTTATTTTTCTTCCGGTGTTCCCATCACCGATTGCAGCTGGCTAAGCCGCGACTGCTTCGGTCTGATCGACGCGACGACGACGTGCCGCCATGACGACCCTGCGAACCCGTTCGTCGCCAAGATACGGGATGAGTTTGAAGCCAGGAAGGAAAACTCGTGCTCTCCAACCGTGCTCCATAACCCATCCTTCAGTCCCTGCGTGGCAGTTGCCCGCCGCGTAAGAGTCCTGACGGTCGATGAGAGGACAGAACCCGAGTTCGGTCCCATCAAGAAACATGGCGAGTCCAGAGTGATGTTCCCGGGCTTCGGCGGCCAACCTGGCCTCCTCGGCAGCGAGTTCGTCCTGCTTCTGCCACGCCTCTATCGCAATGCGAACTGCAGCCTTTGGGCTGGTTACCCATATCCCATCGACATAGGATCCCGCCTGGTACTCTTCGCAGTGGAAGGTGCGTTTGCCCTTGCGGACAAACCAGAGCAGCTCGCGCTGCCCATATTCGCCAACCTGCAAAGCCCTAAACACTTCGACGCCAAGTTTTGTGTAGACCGGAGCCGCAGCGATGCGGACGGTCACACCGTCGGTGGTGTCCATATGCGGGAAGAGGGCCGAACGTCGCTCAGTGAGCCATTCCCGAGCCGCGCGATAAGTTGCCTTCCGGCCATAATGACAACCGAGTTGAGCTGCCACTGCCATGATTGCCGCCTTGTTCGGGCGGCTGTCATGGAGGAGGGCTCGCGCGAGATTCTCCCATGAGGGCTTCTCCGGACCAAAATCCGAGAGAATCGCCCGCGCACGACGACGCGTATTCCACAAGAGCCGCTCGAGGCGGCCCGGTGAAGGAAACCGGCGCACGATTTCCCGCAAGTCGACCTTGGTCGCGGGGCTGTTGATGCCCCGCGCCGACTGCGTGCTACGGAGAAGCCGGCGAACTCCCGGCAACTTCGCGGCGGCCTTCATCCACCCGCCGAAGCGAGCAGCTGTGACGAGGATTTTCTCGGCCTCGTCCCGTTCAAAAAAACGGAAGCCCCCGTCGCGCAACTGGTAACCTGCTACCGCTAGATTGCTCCTTTCGGAAACAACCAGGTTAGGGGGCAGCGGATGTCCAGTTGCAGATTCAAACGCGTTGATCCCTGCATTTTCGAGCATCGAAATGCCCGAGCCGGAGAGACCACGCTTACCCGCTCGCTGTTCAACACGCCTCGCATCTGACAGAGAGGCGTGGAACATGCTCATCGCCTCGTCGAGGGTCGGCGCACGCTCCTGACGAAGCGCTGTGCGGCGGGTACCTTTTTCGTTCATGCGATCAGATTTCCACGACATTTTCATTCCTCCTACCCAGCCCTGCTATCGCGGGGGTGGGCGGTTTGAGCACTGTGTGAAAGTCCTGTCATCCCCGCGTACGGGAATAACGTTTGCGAGTTTTACGTCTACGGAGGTCAGTACGCAGACGAAGGAATTATATTTCTATAACCCCTCTCAAATTCTCTACGCCTTAGGCGTAAAGAGCTTGAGAGGGGCGGTAACGGGCAAAAAGTCCGTCACCACCATTCTCTTATTCGCCAACGAGGGCGATAAGAGTATCGAGCTCGTGTCCAGTGAGCTCGTCTTGCCATATCTCCTCGTCCAGAACAGACGAGGGAGTCGGCGTGTACATCTGCGAATTCATCTTCGTCTCCCTCTTCAGCCGATGAACACGAACGGCGATGTGATAATCGCCGCAACCAGCGCCCAGACGGCAGTGTGGTACCGGTTGGGGAACATACGTTCCACAAATTCGCTCATCTTACTTCTCCCCTGCTTTGAGCCTCGAACCGTACGAACTATTATTACGGTCCTTCCTGCCATACCCAGGGTTCGAGTTTTTTACGCTATCCCCTAGAGTCTGGCGAAGAAGAACAACAATTTAGAGATTTCTCTCCTTTGTTCTTTTTCGTCTATTCTTTTGTCAAAGGCCGGTATGAAAAAAGGCGACTAGGCAGTACTCCTTATAAAAAGAAGTGCTCCCCAATCGCCCCATCAATAATAGATAGAAAAGCCAATGGTTTGCGCCCTCTCCTCTAAAGAGTGCTGTTCGCCGAGAATACTCGGCATAAGTGTGCCCTTAACCTATTTCAAGCGTATGTATCAATTATACACCTAACTAGACTTATTGTCAAGTATATTGGGTAACGCTGTTTTCTCCTTATATTAGGCCTCAATTGCCCTAGTAACCTCCTCTATTGTTGTGAGTCCTTGAATAACTTTAAAAAGCCCATCTTCCGCCAAAGTAAGGCCCGCTATTTTCCCTCCTACCTCTACCTCTTGAAGCCCAAGCGCTCCCGTAAACCCACTATCACATTCTGTGCAGCCAACGGCATGGGAGAACAGTAAATCTTTCCATTGCACTTCATTTGAAATTATTCCTTCCTCTTTTAAAGCTGTAAGTACGCGGCCAAAATTTGCTTTACCGTCAAAAGGTGCGGCCTCCGTACGTGAAAGATGATAGTTTTCTTTGCAGTTCTGGCAGACCTTCCCTACTACCCGCGTTCGTAATAGCATTTTTGCACCTGCGTCTTTAAAATTTTCTTGCGTACCTGCTAAGACAAATGCGCCGCGCGAAGCCGCCGATGCGGCGAGCGCGGCGGTTTTTGTATCGCGGATACTGTCGATCATTACTACGTGCGGGTCTTGCTTAAGAATCGCGCGCAATCCGGCATCCATGGTGAGTCCAATTTCCGGACGGACTTCCATTTGCTCTGTGTGTGGCAAATGCAAACCGATATGTTCTTCAATTGTTGCAAGTAGGCGGTGCGGGGTGCTTAGAATATCTAGAAGCGTGTAGAGCGTTGTAGTTTTTCCAGAACCTTCGCTACCTTCAACAAGCACAAGCCCGGAGCTGTTGCTGAGTGTGCGATACACACTTTCAAGACTTTCTCCATGAAACCCAAGTGACTCAAGCGTAAAGCCTTTGCGCGAAAGTGTGCCCGCAACGGGGGTGAGCTGTAGCACTGCACGCTCGCCGTGCATATTTGGCATAGTAGAAACACGTACGCGCATCTCCTCTTGAACCCCTGAGCGCGCACGGAAACTTCCCTCTTGTGGAGTTGGTAGCGTTAAAGAAATATTCGCAAGCTCTTTAAACCTCTCTATAATCCCCGCAGCTTCGCGCGGCAGCGTCATCGCATCAAACATTTTTCCGTTAATCCTATAGCGCACTAAGAGTTCTCCTTGGCCTGAAACCCGCCTCGACTCGACGCCCGCTTCGCTGAATCGAGGCGAGTCTTCGGCGAGGCGGGGAAATTCCCGTGCAGATATATGGATTGCGCTGGCGCGGTGGAGCATCGCGTGTGCCAAAAGTGCATCGGCAGCCCCGATAGGATCACTTTTGGAGCGTAGCGAATCCGCAAATTTTTCTTTAAGGTGTTTATGGTACGCAATAAGCGCTCGCTTAAGCGAGTCGGCGGTCGTAAGCCGTGGAAGTATTCGCACACCTCTTTCTTCTTGCAGAAAAGTAATCGCCGAGAGATCTTCAAGATCAAGAAGTGCCACTTCCAAATCGCCACCCTGTACGCGAAACCCAGCAAGATTGTGCGTGCGAGCAATGGGCTCGGGTATATAAAGGAGCGCTTCCGTTGCAATATCATCGTGCCCAAGGACTACAAACGGTACACCGGAGACTCCTGCAACTGCGCGACGCAGCTCATCTTGAGAAATAATGCCGCGCGAAAGTAGCGTGTCGTATAAAGGTGCGTTTGTTTCCCCTATATCGCTTAACTGCCGGCGCGAAAGTGTGCCGGAGTCAATCAAAAAATCCCGTAGCCCTGCTTCATCAACCTGCATTGACACTAGTATATAGCGAGAGTATACTGATTGCATCTGAAACCGCCCTGAGAGGGGCGGTTCGGTTTTTAAAAAAATACTCTAAAACATTATGTTTGATCTAAAAGTAATGAACTCAGTTCTCTCCGAGCTTGAAGAAGAGCGCGGCATTCCACGCGTGAAAGTTATCGAGGCTATCGAAGCTGCGCTTGCAACCGCGTACAAAAAAGAATACGCAAAAAAAGGACAGATAATCCGTGCGCACCTTGATATGGACACAGGCACAACTCAGTTCCTGCAGGTAAAAGAAGTAGTTGATGAAAACACGGTGCGCTTCGCGCCCGAAGACGAAGAAGAAGCGCCACGGGAAATTCAATACGACGAAGAGGGCAAACCAATTCTTGAGCTTCCGCGCTTTAACCCCGAGCAGCACATTACACTTGAGGACGCTAAGTTCATAAAACGCGACGCCCAGGTTGGTGAGGAACTTGTCTTTCCACTTGAAAGCAAAGACGACTACGGCCGCATCGCCGCACAAACCGCCAAGCAGGTTATCATCCAGAAAATCCGCGAAGCAGAAAAAGTATCCGTCGTTGCAGAATACGGCGCGCGCCAGGGAGAAATCGTAAGCGGTACCGTGCAACGCATGGAGCGCGGCAATATTTACATTGACCTTGGCCGAGCAACGGGTATCCTTCCATACGAAGAACAAATCCCGGGCGAACGGTATCGCCAAGGCGAGCGCATTCGCGCGCTTCTCTACCAGGTAGAAGAAAGCCCGCGCGGCATTTACTTGCGCCTTTCTCGTGCGCATTCGAACTTTCTTGCGAAACTTTTTGAAATGGAGGCGCCGGAAGCCGCACACGGCACGGTCGTGTTTAAAGCTATCGCGCGCGAAGCCGGTTCGCGTTCAAAAGTTGCCGTTGCTTCAACCGACCCGCACGTTGACCCGGTTGGTTCCCTAGTTGGCCAGCGCGGTGTGCGTGTCTCAACTGTCACGAGCGAACTGGGTGGCGAGAAGATAGACATTGTTGAATGGAACGAAGATCCAAAAGCATTTATTGAAGAAGCGCTTTCTCCCGCGCGAGTAGCATCTGTTGAACTTGACGAAGGAGAACACAAAGCAACAATCAAAGTTGCGGAAGACCAGCAGAGTTTAGCGATAGGTCGCGGCGGACAAAATGTGCGCTTGGCTGCAAAACTGACCGGTTGGAGAATCGACATTCAGTCTGTCGGCGGTCAAACAGTTGCAAAAGCCGATGAAGCGGGCGAAGCTGCCACACCCGCAGAAGAAGCACCTGCAGAAGCTCCAGCAGAGGTAGTAGAAACCAAAGAGACTGAATAAAAAAAACCGACGTCTTCGCTTTATATCTTGAGGGCCGGGAGAATTTGTTTCTTACGAGAAACAATCCCCGGCAGTACTACCGTATCGCCCGAGACTGTTATGCCGAAAGATACTGCGATTATTTTTGAAGTCAGCTCGTTGTAGGTGAGCACAGTTGCCTCTTCTTTTAAGATATCAACGATAAAGAAAAGTACGTCATCTACATCTGACTCTTCTGCAACAATCTTTTGTATTGCTGCAATAAGACCGCTCTTTCTTGCAAGTATAGAGGCTGGTGTAGTTGTTTCTACAACAGAAATACGAATATTTTTATCGCCGACGGAGGATTTTTTGCTATCGAGATGTATAAGGCCCGCATCGGTGTAATCTGACACATCAGATTTTGCAGCAAACATTTCAGCCGCATATTCGGAAATATTTATTCCTAATTTTTTTGCTATCTTTTCGGCAACGTCTTTATCGTGCGGTGTGGTTGTTGGAGAGCGGAACTGGAGTGTGTCGGAAAGGATGCACGAGAGAGTAAGGCCTGCGATATCTTCCGGAAGAGATTCACCTACCTCACCCATTAAGTCGTAAAGAAGTGTTGCAGTGCAGGCAAGCGGCCGCATAGTAACCGTCGGCGGCACTTTGCTCGTGAGGCCTCCTGTTAATTTGTGGTGGTCAATGATAGTGAGAATATTCGCGTCGTTTATATTTTCCGGAAGCTCCTGCGGATTATTGGTATCTACAATGACGACATCGTCCTCGGCAGCAAGCTCAAGGAGGGCGGGCTGCTCTACATTCCACCGATTAAGGACAAACGAGGTTTCTTTATTAAGTTCCCCAAGTACAAAGGGTGCCGCTTTTGTTGTAGTGTGATTATTAAGGTACCAAGCCCATATAATTGCGCAGCACGTTGTGTCCGTATCAGGCGATATATGCCCAAAAACTTTAGTAATAGCTGCCATAGTAGTGGTTAGGAATAGTATAGCGGCACTGCGTATAAATTCAACTGAGATTTTTTTTGGAAATGATATAGTGAATGCATATGGAAACCCCTCCTGCAAACAAAAAGCCCGAGCCGATGGGGCCGCTTGCGGCAATCTTTGTTATCGTTCTTGTGTTTATCGTAGGCGGTATTTATTTTTTAGTAATGCAGCAAGAGCAAAGGCAAACTCCTCCAGCCTCGCAAGACCAGGCAAAAGCAAATTAATTATGCTACTATCCTGCAATGCAAAAACCAGATTTTGAAGCGATCGCGAAGACTTTTTCGCTAAAGACTCTTCCCGACTCTGAAATAGAGCTCACGGGCGAGGTTCCTCCTGATGCAATTGGAGCATACCAAGACGAAGCGCTCACCCACATGGCAGAGCATGTCGACTTGCCGGGCTTTCGAAAAGGCAAAGTACCTAAAGATATGGTCTTAAAACGAGTCGGCGAAACTGCCGTCTTAGAAGAGGCCACAGAACACTTCATGCAGGAGTTTTATCCCCTATTGCTTGCGTGGCATAAAGTTGATGCTGTGGGCCGGCCTGAAATTAAAATTACTAAATTGGCACCCGGGAACCCCGTTGGTATTACGGTACTCGCGGCAGTGTACCCCCTAATACTAATCCCTAAAGACTGGAAAAAAATTGGGGAAGGAATTGTTGCCGAAGCAACATTGCCTGCTACAGACGAAGAGGTAGATAAGACGATTGAGGATCTGCGGCAGTCTCGCAGAAGTCCCGGAGGACCGTCCTCCGCAAATCCTACGGAGGACGGTCCTCCGGGAGAGTTGCCGGAGCTTAATGATGAATTTGCAAAGTCACTTGGCGCGTTTGAAAATCTCGATGCTCTTAAGGCACAGATCAAAAAAGGCATCGGTGAGGAGAAGGAGCGCGGGGCACGCGATGCAAGGCGCGGCAAAATAATCGACGCAATACTTGAAAAGACGAAAGTGGAAGTTCCGCGAGTGTTTATTGAAAGTGAGCTTGAAAAAATACTTGCGCAGATGAAAGACGATATCGCGCGCTTCAATATAAAATTCGAAGATTACCTAAAACAGATAAACAAAACCGAGGAAGACCTGCGCAATGAGTTTCGGCAGCAAGCAAAAAAACGCGCTAAACTCCAGCTGACCTTAAATAAAATTGCTGAAGAAGAAAAAGTAGAGGCTGACGCAACCGCAATAGAGGCGGAGATGAAACACGCGTTTGAGCACTTCCCCCAGGCACGGCCAGACTTAGTACGCGTTCATATTGAAACAGTGCTTCGCAACGAACAGGTCCTTAAACTTTTGGAGGGAGAGGTCAAGACTGCTTAGATCATCGGTATTTTAAATTACGCTATAGCGAAACTATAAATACCAATGAGTGGAGTAAAAAATAGGCGTCGCTTTCGCGCCGCCTAGTCCTAGTTTCTACAGGGCCGCAATCCCGTAGTTCATGTAGCCTGTGATGCCTGTAGCAAGGCAACCAGCAAAAAAAGATGCCAGTATGCCTACGAAGAAGAACTTGTCGAACCGCTCTTGATCAGCGGTGTGTGAGCCCCGGCGAGTCCGGGTTATGAGTCTATAGGCTAAGGCGATTAGCAGCAGCACGATGCCCCCCTGTCGAAGACCCTCATAATACGCCTCCTGCAGATCAGCACATGCTCCGCGCGCGCCGATCTTGTTACAGCCGAAGGTCGAAAATATGATGCGACCAAGGACAAACATGTGCCACCACGCTCCTGCGAGTGATATGCTCGCAATCAGTCTGACAATAATCGTTGCCATGACACTACCCCTACGACCTTGCGTTACCGCTTCTAATCAAACTTTGCAGTAAAGAGTGATTTTCGTCAATTTGGAATAAAAAGAGGCCCAAGCTTTTGCCGGGCCCCTTGTGCGACAAGGTCGCGAGTTGGAACTAGTGACCCCTGCCCTCGTCAGCTTCCGCAGCCAGAAGCTGGGCGAGGAGGTCCTTCTTGTTGGGTTTGTGTGATTTCTTCTTCTGCCTTGCCTTGGCCTCGTTGTGTTTCTTAAACAGATCAATAGCGAAGCCGCCGATAACCGCGAGGGCACCAATGACCATCGCACCCTCACGTAAGCTCACTATCTCAGGGGTTGGTGGCATGATTGCCAACACCACCACCATCGCGCCCGCCACGATTATGGCGATGAAGGTCAGCGAGAATCGCTTGATGATACTGATGAGCCCCCAAAGCAAGAGGCCACCCAAGACGACTGCTACCGCGATCGTCCCACCTATCAAGACCAGATCGCGGAACGTTTCTTGATCTACATTGAGCATATTCGCCCCCAATGGTTTGAGTTGAACCGAAATGTACTTTACCTTATATTATATCATACTTAATACCAATTTGTCAAGCTTCAAAAAGTCCTTAAAATTAGGCATAATATAGCTATGCAAAACAACGAAATCTATAACCAACTAGTGCCAATGGTGGTCGAAAAAAGCCCCTACGGCGAGCGCGCATTCGATATTTTCTCCCGTCTTTTACGCGAGCGCATCATCTTCCTTGGCGGTCCTATTGAAGATCACACTGCAAACTTAGTTATTGCTCAGCTCCTCTTTTTGGCCTCTGAAGACCCTAAAAAAGATATTCAGCTTTATATCAACTCCCCAGGCGGCTCTGTTACGGCAACTCTTGCGATGCTCGACACCATGAGCTTTATCAAGCCCGATGTCTCAACGGTGTGTATTGGCATTGCCGCATCAGGTGCTGCCATACTTCTTGCAGGAGGTGCCAAGGGTAAGCGCTTTACACTTCCGAATGCCGAGGTGATGATCCACCAGCCATGGGGCGGAGCCCAGGGTCAGGCCACCGATATTGAAATCACCGCAAGACACATTATCGCCACCCGCGATAAACTCAACAAAATTCTTGCCAAAGCGACCGGCAAACCGCTTTCGCAGATAGAAAAGGATGTTGAGCGTGACTACTTTATGGATGCGCTTGAAGCCCAGAAGTACGGCATTATCGACGATATTTTCGGCAGCAAGTCGATGAAAAAGTAACTGCTAGTGGCTAGAAGCTAGGCGCTAGAAGCTCATTGCACCCTGTGCAATAATCTGGTATTGTTGAAGCGTTCATTTCGACTTCAACGTTCTAAACACTTAACTTTTATTTTGTATGTTTCTTTCCGCTTTTGCTTCCACATTGACGTTTAATTCTGTGACAAAAATTCAGAGGGCTTAGTGTGCGCGCTGATCACAGCGACTATTCATCAGGAGGGGCGGAAGCGGTTTAACTAAATCGCTTATGTCACTTACATACGCACTCATATTAATGAGTTTGACGGGGCTTCTGGGCATTATTATCGGATACGTATTCCGCTGGCTTTTCGTGCTTTCTCGCAAAGGCTCGATAGAGCTTGAGGTCAAACAAATAATTCTCACTGCGCGCGAAGATGCAAAACGCATAACGGGCGAAGCGGAAACGCAAGCTAAAGAACTAGCAGCTTCCGCCGAAGGAACTCTAAAAGAAAAAGAAGACAAGCTCACACGTGCAGAAGAGCGTGTATTCAAACGCGAAGAATCTCTCGACAAAAAGCAAACTGAACTTGAACGTGAAGTTGAAGGGGTGAAGAGTCGCATTGAAGAAGTAAAAGCAATAAAAGAGCGCGCCGATGCGCTCGTCCTTGCGCGTCAAGATGAACTTGCCAAAGTAGCAGGCCTCACCAAAGACGACGCACGAGAACTTCTTATGAGCGAGCTTGCGCGAGAGTCTGATGAAGACTTTATGGTGCGCATTCAAAAGCTCGAACAAACCGGGCAAGAGAAACTTGAGCGCCGCGCACGAGAAATTTTGACGACCGCAATTCATCGCCTCGGCAATTCGGTAGCGTCAGACACTATGGCTAGTGCCATCACTATTCCGAACGACGACATTAAAGGAAAAATTATCGGTAAAGAAGGCCGCAATATCAAGGCATTTGAACGCGCGACCGGTGTTGAAGTAATTATCGATGATACGCCAGGCTCTATTGTGCTTTCGTCTTACGATCCCCTACGCCGAGCCGTTGCCCGCGTAGCGCTTGAAAATTTAATACTTGACGGCCGCATACAGCCTGCAAAAATCGAAGAAATAGTAGAGAAGGCAAAAGGCGAAGTAACAAAAATAATTAAGGAAAAGGGCGAAGCAGCCGCCTATGAAGCAGGAGTGCTTAACCTTGCTCCCCAATTGACTCAGATTTTAGGCCGACTTCACTTCCGAACTTCCTACGGACAATCGGTCTTGCAGCACTCAGTTGAAATGGCACATATTGCCGGAATGATTGCCGAAGAACTTGGTGCGAACCCGCAAGTGGCGCGAGCAGGAGCGCTTTTACATGACATCGGCAAGGCGCTAGACCATGAAGTGCAAGGAACGCACGTTGAAATCGGCCGCAGGATTTTGCAAAAATTCGGCGTTTCCGAAGAAGTTGTCAAGGCAATGCAGGCGCATCACGAGGAATATCCGTACGAAACTACTGAAAGCATTATCGTGCAGGTAGCAGACGCTATTTCAGGCGGTCGCCCTGGAGCACGCCGCGATTCTGTCGAAAATTATCTCAAGCGCCTCGGTGACATCGAAGGCATTGCGAACTCCTTTGGGGGTGTTGAGAAGTCATACGCCATTTCCGCAGGACGCGAAGTGCGTGTATTTGTAAAACCAGAGGAGATGAGCGACTTGGCCGCACGCGACTTAGCACGCAATATAGCGCTTCGTATACAAAACGAACTTAAATACCCAGGCGAAATAAAAATCGCTGTTATACGGGAGACTCGCGCTATTGAGTTTGCTCGGTAGTCTCCCCTACTCTTTCACTGCCGCTACAAAGCTCATATAGCCCCGACGCGCAAAGCGGTCGGGGAGCCGACCAGAGCCGTCGGCTTTAAATTTACCTCACGGCCACCACAAAAGACGTATAATTGAATTTCAAATCTTGGATAGATTCTTCGAGAATATCGAGCTTGTAGAGTTCTGCCGCAGCTTTTGAGGCAATAACAGCCGTAGTTTTAGGAAGTTTACCTCGGCTTAAATCTTCAGCCGCTTTAGCAGTGTCGGCGTATTCTTCTACTTTTACCTTGGGCCATATACGCTTTAAGTACATTCTGCACTGTTTGATAGCCTGATCGTGCGACACTATTGTCTTAATTTTATCTGCGGTCGTGCCTTTTTTAACCAAAAGGTTCTGGTGGACGTCTATTTCAAAGATCTTTTTGATGGAAAAACGATGTTTTGCCATGGCATGCACTGCCTCTATAACGATTCCACCGTTACTATTCTCAATTGGGAAGATTCCAAGCTCAATATCCCCTTTTTCAAGGCTAGTAAGAACATTTTCCACAGTTATCAGATAGGCCAACTCGGGGTTTTTAATGCCATGTTTGGAAGCATAGAGACGAGCTGCTTCTTCCGAAAAGCTGCCTGGAGCTCCAGAAACCCCTATTCTTAGGTCTTTTTTAGATACACGAGGCATGATAAGAGGGAGAATAGCATAATTTCTAACGAATGAGAAAATATTTGTAAATTTTGTCAATTTATTATAAGAGTTTGGCTCTATTGCAGGGTTTTTTGGAAAGTTTATACTGAGGCCCAGGGCAAAATGTATTATCCACTAATATAAATCGTTATGAATAAGCAAGATCTTGCTGAAAAAGTTCACGGAGTCTTGGGTACTACCAAGGCAGACGCTGAAAGAGCAGTCGAAACGATCATTGAGACCATTGTAGGAGCCCTCACGAAGAATGAGGAGGTTTCTGTAGCAGGTCTCGGTATCTTTAAGACAAAGATGCGAGCCGCTCGCACTGCGCGCAACCCGCGCACTGGAGAGACGGTGCACGTGCCTTCAATGCGCGTACCGAAATTCCAGGCAGCTAAGGCCCTTAAAGAAGCCGTTAAATAGCGAGTTCGCTTAAAATCGCGAGTTACGGCGTTACGGGTTCCGGTTTTTTCTCACGCTATTGCTATAGCGCTCAAAAAAATCCTCACCCGCGCCTTGTATCTCATCAATTTTAAACAAACTCCAAGTATCCCCTCGAAACGAAAAACCCCCGCTTTCACGCGGGGGTTTTTCGTTTACTGAACCGTCTCTTTTAGAAGATCCCTCAAGTCAGTTAAGGGTATTTCTACTTCAAATGACCCCGCCGCATACGCCGCCACCTGATATGGTGGAATGAAGATACGTAACGTGTCGCTGTCGATGACAAAATTCTGGAAGTTCTCTGCTGTAGGAGCAAGACCTTCTTCAATAATCGTACCGCCGGCACCTTCTTCTGTCAGTTGTCGGGTAACTTGCGATTTAGCTATTTGCGAGATGCGACTAAGATAGTCTTGCGAAGTGAAGAGATCTCCTAATGCAACGATGTTGCCGCTCGTATCAAAGACGAGCGTCTTGTAAAACGCATTGGGATGAGCTCCTCCGGTATCGCTTAAGAACGTGAACTCGTAAGAGATACCAGATGGAGAAGAATACGCATAATAATTTCCAGTAAGGGAATATTTGATGCCGCTGCCTGCAAGACGATCTTTTTCTACTTGCGGCAGATTAGCTGGGTCTGCGGCGTCTTTAAACTGTTGGGCAATATCTTCTATTGTACTTTCTATCGTTTGCATCGCCTTAACGTCTGCCCCTGCGTCTGCACCTTTTCGTACCCCGAGCGCGGTTTGTATAGGGTAGGCAATATCGATAGTGTAATACTGCGTATCTTGCGTGTAATGACGGTCTCCTTCTTGCGTTACTACCCCCGCAGGGGCGGTGCCCCCTCGCTGCATAAGAATGTATCCAACTCCCAAGACGGCAATAACCAGAACGACGGAAATGATGGTATTTCGTGAATTCATAAGTTCTTTATAGTAGCATCAATCACTAAACTTCTCATGAAGCTTTTTCTTTATTAAAAATCTCTACAAGCAGGTTCTCAATTTCTTCGTCCGCCTTGTATGTATGTACCTCGACTCTGGGGTCCCCTTTTATGATTGCGGAGAGTTTCAATGCATCGTCCCCACAGTAGAGTGCTATAACTTTTTTCTCCAGAGACGTTGCCCGGGCGATGAGATACCCAACACCGAGGCTGGGCGTAGTAACTTCAGCAACTATCGCGTCATTCTTAGCAAGAGTCTCTAATTCTCGTTCGAGAATTTCTTTGCCCGAGAGTTCTGTTTCGCCGTACTGCGAGAGCGTCTCATCTGATACATGGTGTGAAAAGACGCTGCCATATTGTTCAAGGATTTTGACGATCCGTGCATATCTCGGCTGATCTGCGCGACCTCCCCGGATTGATCCGATAAAGAAAATGTTCATACTTTTTCTGTAAAAGCGAGTGTACGCTCTTTTCCTTGTTTCCACAACGCGTCGAATAGGTTCCTTTGCATTTCGTATAGCGCTTTATCTTCCACTAAGATAGCAGTGGGCTCATGTTCGTCATAGTAACTAGTGTAGAGCAGTTTCCCCTCGTACAGCGCGAGATCAACATCAAATACTTCGGACGAGGACTCGTTGATGCTCCTGAATTGCGTAAAGTCATTATAAGGATAATTCTTAAGAGCCTGTAGTGCATTTCCTTGTTCAAAAAATAATACGTTCTTCTGTATTTTTCGGGCAATACGTCGCCTCTCATGCGTCTCTCTTACTTCAAGCGCCGGTTTCTTTCCAGACAGAATCTCATACGTAAGGATCTCTTTTGGCTTTGAGACAATGATGTCTTCGAGGGCCTTTTGATATTCTGCTATCCCTTCGAAGGTTCGCACGGTCGGCCGCTTTCCAGCTAGGCGATATTGATTTTTTAATTCAGGAATGAGCTCGCGTACCGCGCCTGTCTCTCGCTGGAATTCTCGTTCTTTTTGTGCCAAGAGGTCATATAGGTGTTCCGGATCTTCCGCTATATAAACCGTGCGCCAGCCTTCTTTTTTTGCCGATACCAACCCGCGCTGCATAAGTTGCTTCAGCACGTAGTAGAGCATGGTGCGGGGAAATGGCGCGTGGGTTACCAATTCCTGGACCGTACTTCGGGGATGGCTGAGCATCTGGGTATAGAGGATAGCCTCGTTCTCGCCTAATTCGAGCTCTTGAAGAGTCCGTATGGTGGTATCTTTTTTGGGTTTTTGCTGAGCCATATTTCGCAACGGGGTTAAAACTGTAAAATCTATATTTACAAACTTGTGTTCCCTATTAGGGTTTTTATCATAATGTCTATATATTGTCAAACGGCAGAAATACAGACAATTTGTCCAAGCATCTTTGACAAGAGGAACAACGAGGTGAGCACGCTAACAAGAGAGGTCCTTATCGCTGAGGGCTAGGAGGGCCCCCAGGCTGAAGTAGCTCAGTGCAGTAACTGAAGTTGTTACTTGATGACACAACGTTGGCTAACTTAGGAGGATGAGATGAAGGTTCCTTTACAGGTGATGCAGGGTCCGCTGGCGAAAGGACTTCCGTTACCCTTTTACGCATATGAGGGGGATGCGGGGTTGCAGCTTCCGACGGCCGTTGAGATCGTAATTTCCCCCCGCAGTGGCGTGCAGATTGTTACCGATCTGTACTTCGTAATTCCGGAAGGGTATTACCTCCATGTGGAATCACGTGGGGCAAGCGCGATTCTCGGGGTCGGATTCGACCTCACTATCGTTGATGAGGGATACAGAGGAGCAGTCAACCTCGTCGCATGGAACAAGAGCGACAATCCCGTGCTCGTCGAGCGTGGCACTGTCCTCGGACAGGTCATCCTGCGCCGTTACGAGGTGGCGGAAGTCACTGAAATCACACCGGAGGAATTTGCACAAGCTCCTCAAACGGAACGGGGAACCGCGCGCATTGGCTCGAGCGGCAATAAGCCACGCTACTTGCAACCTGGCGAGGTTCGCTAGCAATGCTCGATCCTTCTTGGCAGAAACTTTTAGCCCCCAGCACCATATCGGCGTTGGGGGCATTTTTTTAATATTTTAAAAGTGATAAACTTATAAACAAGAATTACATACCGTATGAGACAGCAAAAAATAGACGATATCCTCACGTTTTTGCGGCGGAGCAAGGATCTTGAAACAGTCGAGCGGTATAGCTCATCTCTGCGGGACAAAAAGAACACGGTTGCCGAACACTCATGGCGGCTGGCACTTATGACGCTTGTCATCGGAATGGAATGTAAGGTACGGGTAGACACTAATCGCGCGCTTGCCCTCGCACTCATTCACGATCTTGCTGAAGCCAAGGCGGGCGATTTGGATGCCTTCGATCAAATAATGGGAGGAAAACAGGTGCTCGAAGATAAAGCCGCCAAAGAGGAAGCAGCGATGCGCGAAATGACGGGTGACTTGCCTTTCGGCGATTGGGTCTACAGCATGTGGAAGGAGTACGAAGATCAAATCACCGTCGAGGCAAAATTCGTTAAGGCGCTCGACAGGATTGAAGGATTTCTGCACATTGCTGAAAATGGGGTGGAAGCGTACATTCCAAAAGAATTTCATGCCGACTATGCGAACAAGGTGGTAGAGACATTCGACAAAGCGACGCAGCACTTTCCCGAGCTGAAAGATTTTCTTGATGCTATAAAGAAAGATCTGAAGATGCAATTTGAACGTGTTGGAGTGAAGTGGATCGAGGGAACAACGTAAATCCAATATTTACGTTCTCTCTATCCGTATCTGACATTCAACAAAATTCATGCTTGTATAGATAAAGCTCGCCGATCGAGATGCTTCATTCATGGAGGGTGTTCAATGGTCGGTATATTTGTTGCCCTGACAGGGCCCGCAAAATGCGGCAAAGATACCCTTGCGTCGCTACTTCAAAAGAGAATCACCGAGACCGGTGCTGGGGCATCGTGCATAAGCGGCACGGCAGTATTCCGTTCAGTGGCACTTTGGGTGTATGAGCGGGGCAACTCACCAGAGTTGCCATTGCCAGCTGATACCTTCGAAGGAGTAGTTCTTTCTCTTGAGCACTCGCGGGTCGGTATCGTAAGGGGGCTCGCAAGGACGACATACGCCGAGGATGAGTACCAGAAGCCTGAAGTAGCATCACTCGGCAGTCGTTTCGCCGCGACTTCTCCAGCGTACAAGAGGTTCATTTTCGCCGCCGTATCTCAACACGTGCGTACGCTCAGTAGAAGTGGTACGCATGCTATTTTAGGCGCCAGGGATTCGCTTAAGATCGCCGCAGGACTGCCGGATGTACCTTCACTCGCTGTTAATCTTTCCGTGTCGAAAGAAGTGCAGAGACAGCGTTTAGTCGAGCATTTTCAATCCAGAGGTCGGCCAGAGCATTATGTCGATCAACTGGTGCAGGATGAACTCGAACGAGACAACCGAGACCGTGAAAGCGGCACTCTTCCGCCGGAAGAGGGTGCCATGCTCGACACAGAAACGAGGTCGCGATCTGGCGTGCTCTATCGTCTGCGGAATGACACAACTCCCGAAGAAGCAGTGCGCAGACTTTTTTGCGCTTTCTGCAGTTTGGGCTAGCTTCGTCCCTACTTCTCCCTCATACCTTGGTCCCGATTTCGGTCGGGACATTTTTATTAGGAATGTTGTTCATTGATTTTCTCCCAATCCCACTTTCGCGCTTTATTGTATTCAAGCTTCTCTAAAATAGCTTCACCGACATCAACATTTAACACACCACACAAATGAAGAATCCTCTGGAGGACATCCCCCATTTCTTCTTGGAAGCCATGAGCTCCCTGCATGTTTTTATGACGATACGCGTCAAAAGCCTCTGATACTTCCGAGTGTATAAGAGCAATTTTTTCCGCAACATTTATCTCTTCCGGCTTTGTCCCGAAGCCTTTTTCTTTTGCCTGTTCTAAAATTAGCGTCGAAAGTTGTTCTAAGGTGAGTTTTTCCATATTTAAACTCTATCACAAAGCATAATTTATTAAATTAACCCCAACATGTGCGGGATGGGTGCCCCGCTGTGCCTTTCGATTCTTCCATCCCTGCCACTACGTTTGGCAGGCAAACTACGTGTGCGGGATGGGAGAATCGAACTCCCAACTACAGTTTGGAAAACTGTCGTTTTACCACTAAACTAATCCCGCTATGTAAACGCTTCGCTACTATATCAAATTCTCTGCCACCGGGCGAAAATGCCGCATGGTAGTAGCCGACCAGTCGTCTTCTCTTCAATTGTAAGATCGCCGTGTTCTACTTTTCCTCCAAACTTTTTGTTAAGAGCATCAAGATTATACGCAAATGCAAAAGACGAATACCCCGCAGCATAGCCGTTTACCAAGACAAATAGCGGATTGTCGCTTAAAAGCTGAGTACACAATTCAACGAAGGCGACGAAATCTTCTTCAATTTTCCATAATTCATCTTTTGGACCGTGGCCGAATGCTGGCGGGTCCATAATAATTGCGTCATATTTATTTCCCCGCTTTATTTCACGCTTTACGAAGGTCAACGCATCTTCCACGATCCAACGAATGGGTTTATCCCCTAACCCTGAGGCCTCTGCATTCTGACGGGCCCACGCCACAGCTGTTTTTGACGCGTCTACATGTACGACTGAAGAGCCAGCCTGTGCAGCGGCAAGCGACGCTCCACCCGTGTAGCCGAATAAATTTAAAACAGAAATAGGGCGGTTGGCATTTTTTATAAGCTCTCTTCCCCACTCCCAATTTGGAAGCTGTTCAGGAAAAAGGCCCGTATGTTTAAAAGACGTCGGACGGATGAAAAACTGCAGACCACCGAAGCTGATCTGCCATTCCTTTGGAAGTTCTGCTTTTACATTCCATCTCCCCTCCCCTCCTTCGCGCACAAACCTTCCATCTGACTTTGCCCACTCTGCTTCCGACAGGTGTTTGCTCCAAAGGGCTTGCGGATCAGGCCTTGTAAGGAGCGCGCCGCCATACCGTTCGAGCTTTTCCTCTCCTCCGGAGTCGAGAAGTTCATAATCGCTCGAACTCTTAGTAGTTAAAACAAAGCGTTCCATATTTTTCTATTGGTCGGGGCGCCCAGAATCGGACTGGGTCATCTTGCTCCCAAAGCAAGCGTACTACCGGTATACGACGCCCCGAATAAATTTTTCACCTCACGCAAGCGCTACTAATATGCGACGCCTGGGTGACTATTAATCTAACACAGAAAACAGATTTGTCCTTTATGCCGCTTTGCATGGGGTACATATACCCTTCGCGAGAGTACTTAGCATAAGTGTTCCCTTCGCCTATCGAATAGGCATAAGTGTTCCCTTAACTTATGTTTTCTAATAACTCCACCTTAGCCTTTTTAGTCGAAAAATCTAAAAAGACACAAACTAAATCAATCTGCCACATCCTATCTTCAGAAATTTTACGTTCTAATAGGTACGTTTGTATTGCTCTGTGAAGACGTTTGAGCTTTTCCGGATGCATGTTCTCTTCGGGCCGCATCTCTTCATTCCCTTCCCTAAGGGTGATTTCACGTGAACCACCCTTTACTTCAATTTCACGTGAAACGGATTTTACTTCGACAAATACTAGTGATTTCGGCTTTTGGGCGACGATATCTATCTCTCCCCAAGGCTTCCAGTAGTTTCTTTCCACGATTTTATAGCCTTTTTTTTGGAGAAACTTACATGCTATTTCTTCTCCCGTGTCACCAATTTTCCTTTTAGGGGATGGGGTCATATTTTAAGGCATTTTCACGTGAAAACGTTTCATATGAAACATAAAGGACCTTCTACAGGACACAAAAGTGTCTTTTATGCACATGTCCCCAATGTTATCCACAAGTGAAGCGAGGGAAGTCCTTTAAAACTCCTATTTCCCAGTGCGGCCAGCGAGAATCGAACTCGCGTCTGCTCCTTGGCAAGGAGCCGTCATACCCCTAAACTATGGCCGCAAGAACAGAGCAATTCTAGCTTGTTCTATGAAATTCTCCAACAAATGCTGCTTTGGAAGGGAATTCGGTCACAAGTCGACTTTTTCCGTCGAAAAAGTCGCTCGCGACCCCGGCTCAGCATTGCATCTGCTGATGCAATAAGCTTCCGCCTTTCGAATCCCTAAAAAGCCAATCAATTGGCTTTTTCCGGTCGCACTACGCTACGCTTGTGCTCCCGGAGGGAGTCGAACCCCCAACAACTGCTTCGAAGGCAGCGAAGATATCCATTTCACCACAGGAGCCTGTCTGTCTACTAGGCAGGCGTGTTACGATTGTGCCATGCAAGTGTCTCAAAGCCAAATACCTCATGAAGTGCTCAATGTCGTGAAAACCCTTGAAAAACAAGGATTTGAGGCTTTTATAGTAGGGGGGTGCGTACGGGACCTCCTTTTAGAGAAAAAGCCAAAAGACTGGGATATAACTACCAATGCCACCCCAGAGCAGATTCAAGCTTGCTTTGAAAATACTTTTTACACTAATGAATTTGGCACTGTTGGGGTAGTAAATGAGGAAGTAGAAGACTCAACCCTAAAAGTGATAGAGGTTACTCCTTATAGACTAGAAGGGAAGTATAGTGATGCCAGACGCCCGGATGAAGTTATTTTTGCCAAAACACTCGCAGAAGATCTTAAGAGGCGAGACTTCACGATCAATGCCTTGGCCTATAATCCCTCTACAAACGACCTGGTTGACCTATATGAGGGTTTAAAGGACATAAAGGACAATATAGTCAGAGCAGTGGGGAACCCGGAGGCTCGCTTTGGGGAAGACGCTTTGCGCATACTACGAGCTGTACGGCTTTCGGCGGAGCTCGACTTTTCGATAGAAGAGGAGACAAAAAAAGCTATGGCACAAAACGCCTCTCAGCTTGAAAAGATCTCCAAAGAAAGGATCAGAGAAGAGTTCGTAAGGATCCTTAGCTCCCAGAAGCCTATGAAAGCACTTGTCTTTGCACAAGGTATTGGGGTTCTAAAGTACATAGCACCAGAAATAGAGCAGGGGATTGGGATTGCCCAAAACCAGGCTCACAGCTTCGACGTGTTCGAACATAACCTGCGGTCCCTCCAGCATGCCGCTGACAAAGGCTGGGAGTTCGAGGTAAGACTTGCTGCCCTGTTTCATGACATAGGGAAACCCAAGGTACGAAAGTGGTCGGAAGAAAAGAAGGACTGGACCTTCCACGGACACGACGTCGTTGGAGCAAGAATGACAAGTAAAATCCTGGAGAATCTGAAGTTTTCACGGGAAACAATCGATAAGGTACAAAAACTGGTTCGCTGGCACATGTTCTTTTCAGATCCCGATCAGGTAACTTTATCCGCAGTCCGGAGAGTCATCCGAAACGTAGGCAGGGAGAATATTGAAGAGCTCATAGAACTACGAATTTGCGACCGGATAGGTACCGGGAGGCCAAAAGAGCAACCTTTTCGACTTCGAAAATACCAGTCAATGATTGATCAAGCACTGCGAGACCCTATTTCTGTTTCTATGCTCAAGATCGATGGGAAGAGACTAATGGAAGTTACACTTCAAAAGCCCGGACCGCGCATCGGGTGGACTCTCCACGCACTTTTGGAAGAGGTTTTAGATGATCCTGCTAAAAATACGGAGGACTATTTAGAAAAAAAAGCGGTCGAA
Organism: Candidatus Parcubacteria bacterium; assembly: GCA_014379165.1. GTDB lineage: Bacteria > Patescibacteriota > Minisyncoccia > Phycocordibacterales > SBAW01 > GWA1-54-10. Next base: position 11,922 of record JACMMG010000015.1, on the reverse strand, counting down.
TTATCTGCATGTTCGGATGATGAACTAAAGACAAAAGGGGAGGAAGGGAAGGGAAGAAAAGATGAAGAAGAAGAAAAAGACATAAAAGAGATACGGCAAAAATACTTTGTAGATTAAAGCTTTTATAGGTATTGTCCTTTAATGAAATACTTATCCACAGCAAATGTCCTTTACAGTGTCCTTGATGAGAGTACGATGAGTAGCAGACAAACTTTCAAATTACTGATTGACACTCCTGACCTTCAAAATTTAGTTGAGAAAAGAGTTCGACTAAATTTTGAAGGTCAGGGAAACTGAGTTCCGTTGCCCTGCGAAACTCTGATCGGGAGTTGCGAAAGACGTTCTTTCATGAGCATGCTCGAGCCGTTATGCGGATCGATCTCGGATACTTAGTACAGATACTCGCACCCAAACATCATTGTTGGACAAAGTAGTAACTGTATTAGCCCGAACGTTACTTCACATCATCCTGGGTGGGAAATAACAGATCGCTCGACATAACACCGGCTCAAAAAAAGCCGCCGTTTTGTGACTAGATCTCATTGTCGCTCCGGCGGCTTTATTGTTTCTACCCCTTTAATTCAATTAAAACAGGGCAGTGGTCAGAGCCCAGGACGGCGCTCAAAATTTCAGCTTTTTTAAGCTTCGGGAGCAATTTTTTTGATATAAAAAAGTAATCTATACGCCAACCCACGTTACGAACCCGAGCATTAGCCCAGTGCGTCCACCAGGTATAGTGGCCCTTGCCGGTCGGAATGAAATGGCGGAAAGAATCTACAAACCCTGCAGCTATGATTGTGCTGAGGCCTTCACGTTCCTCTTTAGTAAAGCCGTGTTCACCTTCATTTTGCTTCGGGTTAGCCAAGTCGTCCTCGGTATGAGCGGCGTTAAGGTCGCCACAGAATATAACAGGCTTGGAGGCCTCCAGGCTCTTTATATAACTTAGAAAGGCAGGGTCCCAGTACTTATGCCGAAGCTCCAGCCTTGAGAGGTCGTCTTTGGAATTAGGCGTGTAGACCGTGACAACCCAGAAGTCTTTAAACTCAGCCGCTAGGACTCGGCCTTCAGTATTGGGGTCGCCATAGCCGTCGGCCTCTATTGTATGTTTTTTGATGATGGCTTCAGGAAGACCCTTAAGCACCTGAAGCGGCTTAAAATTAACATCTTTTTTATTTATCTTTGTCCTGACAAAGATAGCAGTGCCGCTGTATCCTTTTTTAACCGCAGAATTCCAATACTCCTCATACTCGGGGAGGTCTATCTGCGCCTGGCCTTGTTCGGCCTTAGTTTCCTGCAGGCAGAGGATGTCGGGCTGTATTTCCTTAATAAAAGGCAAAAAAAGGCCCTTTTTATGCACCGCCCGTATACCATTAACGTTCCACGAGACGATTTTCACACCTCCATAATACTCTATTTGCGCCTTTTGCCATGGAAGTTCTTATGAATTTCCCGCAAGTGTTTGTCTGTTACATGGGTATAGACCTGGGTCGTGGTGATATTGGCATGGCCCAAAAGTGCCTGTACAGAGCGCAGATCGGCTCCATTTTCAAGCAAATCGGTCGCAAAGGAGTGCCGAATGACGTGTGGGGTCACTTTGCGGGTAATTCCAGCCTTAATCGCATGACGTTTGACTAAGCGCTCTACCGAGCGGGAGGTAAGACGTAGCTCTTTAGCGCTTTTTACCGCTTTTCCCATCTGAACAAAGAGCGCATTATCGAGGTCGGTGCGTTTGTCTAAATAGTGCTTAATCGCCGTTTTTGCAGTAGGGGAGAGAAACACGACACGGATTTTTTCACCTTTGCCACGCACGCTAAATTCATCGCGAGAGAGGTCTAGGTCGCGGTCGAGTCCCACAAGCTCTGAAACACGTAGACCGGTTGAAAATAGAAGTTCCATCATCGCCCTGTCCCGAAGCGATTGGAGCGCTGGCCCCTTGGGCGCTTGCATAAGGCGATTAAGCTCGTCGTGGGTAATGAGGTCTAAGTCGCGCGCGCCCACTTTCGCTAGCTCGATGCGCTCGGGATTAAGGCTTTCAATCTCACGCTTTCGCAAAAATTTAAGAAACGCGCGTATGGCAATGAGGTAATAGTTCTGCGTTTTGTGCTTCATTGTGCCAGAAGTGCCCGCTTGGCGGTTTAAGTGCAAGCGGAACTCGCGCACAGAGGTTTCGGTCAGCTTTGCGGGAAAGGTTATCTTACTGTGCTGCAAAAAACGGTCGATGTAGCGGTCGTAATTTTCGACCGTTTTTACAGAGCGACCCTTTTCTATCTCGAGATATTCGAGGAACTGCGTTTTAAGAGATTTCAAATCACCACTAGCCATACGTCGCACAATATTATACCACTTGCACAACCTGTCAGAATGTGAAAAAAAGTATACGGAGTACTTAAACTAGAAACCGCACCTGTGAAAGGGAGGACGCGATGTTCGAATATCTTCTTGCGCTCTCCCTTGTTTGGAGCGTGCAGATCAATGAAAAGTTCGAGACCGCGTTTTTGGCGGCCAACATTTATCACGAAGCGAGAGGGGAGCCAAAAGAAGGTCAGATCTGCATTGCATACGTGACTCTCGACCGTGCCTACGATAACAAGTATTATTTTGGCGGGCCGAGTATTCGCAGTGTTGTATTCAAGAAAAACATACGTGAAGACGGCAGAGAGACGGCGGAGTTCTCGTGGTGGGAACATCCTTCGATTCCGACCGATCACCACGCGATGCAGATTGCGTGGCAGATTGCGAAAGGCACTCGTTCCGGAAGTATAGCCAGGGCATGCAATTCCTCAGTGCGCTTCTACAAGAATTCGAGTGCCGCAGGCCCGGGAGGAACGTGTTGGTTTGATCGCAATACCATATTCGTCGAGACGCGATGGAATCACGACTTCTACCGTCCTCATCGTTCCGCCCCGGAATGGTGGCGAGGAACGAGCCAAAAATGTTATACCCCAGCAGCCACAACTTCAGCGGACGTAGATCGTACTGTAGCCCGCCTTCCACGACCGCGACCAGAGAGAACTGCGATGAACTGAGACCACCTCAAAACGGGGTGGTCGTTTTTATTTCAAGACTCAAACTCCTTGCCCCTACACCAACTTTCATGTTGCGAAGGAAGTTTTTTGTTAAAAAAGGCGGTAATCGGAGTATGTGTGATTTACTGGATAAAATATGCATATGTAAAGCTTCGCAGAAAAAACGACATGAAAGTTAGTGTGGGGGCTTGCAAAAATGAAGGTACTGTGATATGCTTATGTGACTGGGAGATTACAAGTTCTCCCTTTAACTATGCTTACAAAGCGAAAAAAAGAGAAGGTTATTAAGGAAGCGGCGGTCCACGAGACAGACACTGGCTCTCCTGAAGTGCAAATCGCGATACTCACCAAGCGTATCGACGAGCTTGCAACGCACTTAAAGAAACATCTTAAAGACACACACTCGCGCCGAGGCCTTTTGCAGATGGTTGCAGACCGCCGCACGCATTTGAAGTATCTCGAAAACAGCAGCAAGAAGCGCTACAACGCGATTCTTAAGAAACTCGACTTAAAGAAATAAACGACAAGTACAAAACGTACGACAAGTACGATGTGATATACTTGCTTTAGTTTGCACGATAGGTATGGCGATTTTGTTCTTAATCGTACCTGTCGTATTTATTGTTAATAGTTCTGGTTATTTTTTATGGCTATCATCAAACATAAAGGCCAGCGCGTCGGCATTTTTATAGACACGCAAAATCTCTATCATTCCGCTAAAAATCTCTATAAATCAAAAGTAAATTTCGGCGCGGTCGTTAAAGAAGCACTCGCAGGCCGCCAACTCATTCGCGCAGTGGCCTACGTGATACGTACCGAGTCTGAAGAGGAAAAAAGTTTCTTTGAAGCGCTCAATAAAATTGGCATCGAAACAAAAATAAAAGATATCCGCGTTTTTGCCGGAGGAGCAAAGAAAGCTGACTGGGACATCGGCATGGCGATAGATGCCATTGCGATGGCCAACAAGCTCGACACGGTAATTTTGGCAACTGGCGATGGCGACTTCGTGCCGCTTGTTGAGTATTTGCGATTTACCGAAGGGTGCCAGGTTGAAGTTATTGCCTTTGGCAAATCGTCCGCAGGCACTCTGCGCGAAGCAGCAGACGACTTTATCGACATGTGCGACGACCCGCGCGCATATCTTATTGGTTATCGGGGCGGCGGACGCTGGATACCAGGCTTTACTAGTGGCGGGCAAGACCGCTCGCAAAGTGCCGATACTAGCCCAGAAAATACAGAGGCACACATTGAAGACACTGACAGCGAAGACCCGGCAATAAGCATGTCAGGGGAGCCCGAGCCAGAAAAATAGAGATTGTTTAATAAAAAGAAAGATCGCCGGCAGTGTTACCCGCCGGCGATCGAAACATGTCTGGTCACCTCGTTATTCCCCTTCCGATCCGGAAAAGCCAGATGAAAGGGGAGATTATGCTGAGGATAAGCCAGACGGGAACAAAGAGAATCGCCCCCCAGACCAACGTCTGGATGAGGAGGGGGTCAAAGCCGAGCACTTCAGCGATTGTCCCTGCCCATCCAGTAATGATTGCGGGATGATAGATCGCCAAGTATCCCACCCCCACAATCGTTCCGTACTTTGCGAGTGTCGGCGCATAGGCCTTGGCGACCGTGAGCACCCCACGATTGGCTGCTGCAAAGCGGCCCACGAGAGTGCGGGGAAGAGCCTTCTTGGCGAGCCCTCCCTTTACGATCACCGCAACCGACTTTCCAGCCGCGCCAATTATCGCGAGGTCAAGCGCCCCCATACCCCACTCGGTGAGCGTCGGGCTTTCACCCAAGATGAAACGCTCCTCGAGTTTTTGAAGCCCACTAATGGTCAGACCCTTAACCACCGCGAGCATGGAGTTGCTGGGGCGACGCATGGCGTTACCGCTTTCATGGTCAATAACGAACTGCCCAAGAAAGTCGTTCCCGGTTTCGTGCGTCAGAACGATCGCTCGCCAACCGCACTGTACGGGATCGAATGCTGTGAGTTCCGGCTTGCGCCAGTTCCACGCCGCATCGATTAGCTCATCGAGGTCGTTGCCAAGCTCGATAAGCGTGTCGCCACCCCCGGCAAGGCACTTGTTGATGATGGGCACGACTTGATTGTGCCCATACCAATGCAATACCTCCTGGAACTCCTGCGTGTGCCCGTAAATTGTGAGCACCCGCCGAGTTGCCTCGGGGTATTGTGCCAGAGCCGCAGCAAGCTGCGGATCGGCCTCTTTCATCTCCGCCTCAGCCAATGCCAACTCGAAAGAGGCCGGCTGAGTGAGGCGGCTCATCCCAAAGCCAGCGGCAAGCGCCACCAGCAGAAGGATGCTTGTATAGAAGGTATATCTCAATTTTTGCCCTCCTTTTCAATTATTCGCCCTAGGATAGTCCTTTAGGCGTGCATTCCTGTCTATTATACCATATCAGTTAGGCTTGTGTCAAGTCAGTTCTTGACGCTTCCCAAATATGGCGTAATAGGGGCTTTTTTGATATATTTTCTCTATTAGTAACCGGCCCTTGAATAGGTAGGCCAGCAAACCCTCGGCGAAGCCGAAATACCAGGTTTGTGACCTAAAATTCGAGGGTCTAACAATAGGCCCATTATGCAAAGCAAAAGTTTTGAGACAGAGATCGGCGGCAAAAAAATGATCGCCGAGTTCACCGACCTTGCCGAACAAGCCGACGGCTCGGTCATCTTGCGTTACGGCAATACTGCAGTACTCGCAACCGCAGTGATGAGCGCAAAAACCCGCGACGAAATAGATTATTTTCCGCTCACTGTTGATTACGAAGAGCGCTTCTATGCCGCGGGCGCAATTTTAGGTTCACGATTTATGCGGCGCGAAGGCCGGCCCTCCGAGCAAGCGATACTTTCCGGTCGCGTTGTTGACCGCACGATACGTCCACTATTTCCACAATATATTCGCAACGAAGTACAAGTCATCATTACTGTCTTGGCGCTCGACGAAGAAGATCCTGATGCGATCGCGGTTAACGCGGCATCGCTTGCACTCTCAACATCCGATATTCCGTGGGGTGGTCCAGTTGCAGCAGTGCGCATTGGAAACATTGACGGCGAAGTAGTGATAAACCCAACATATGCGCAGCGCGAAAAATCTTCGCTCGATGTTTTGGCATGCGGCAAAGATGGAACAATAAACATGATCGAGGTCGCGGGCAGTGAAGCGTCTGAAGAAGACGTAGCAAACGGATTTGCGCGTGCAGTAGAAGAACACAATAAAATTTTAGCGTGGCAGAAAAAAATAATTGCAGAGATCGGAAAAGAAAAACGCTCAGCAGAAAAACCAGAAGTACCTTCCGCACTTACCAATCTTTTCCAAACCGAGTTTGCAGGAAAATTGAACGCGGCGGTTTTCTGCGGAAAACCAAGCAAAGATGCAATATATGAACTTTCTGATGCATGGATGATGCGCGTGGCCGAAATGGAAGAATTAAAAGAAATGAAATCTTCGATCGCAAAACGATTTTTCGAAGATAAAGTCGACGAAGAAATCCATCGCGGCGCAGTGGAAGACAATAAGCGTGCAGACAGCCGTGCATTTAACGAAGTGCGCCCGCTTTACGCAAAAGCTGGCGGCGTTTCCGAAATTCTCCATGGCTCGGGAATTTTCTATCGCGGAGGTACACATGTCTTTTCAGCGCTCACACTCGGAGGTCCTGGCGACTCGCAGCTTATTGATACGATGGAAAGTCAGGAAGGAAAGAAACGCTTCATGCATCATTACAACTTCCCGCCATATTCGGCCGGCGAAACAGGACGCATGGGCGGACTTAACCGCCGCATGATCGGCCATGGCGCCTTAGCGGAAAAAGCACTTGAGCCGGTTTTACCAGCCGCTGCAGATTTTCCCTACACCATACGCGTCGTTTCCGAATGTCTTGCAAGTAATGGTTCAACATCGATGGGCTCAACGTGCGCAGCGACACTTGCACTCATGGACGGCGGCGTGCCGATTACGCGCCCTGTTGCCGGTATTGCAATGGGACTTATGACCCACGGTAATGACTACCGTGTTTTAACCGACATTCAAGGTCCTGAAGACGAATTTGGCGGCATGGACTTTAAAGTTGCCGGCACGAGGCAGGGGATTACTGCTATTCAAATGGATATAAAACTCGACGGCGTTGCCGTACCCGTTTTAGTTGAAGCGCTCGCAGGGGCAAAAGCCGCGCGCTTGCAGATACTTGATGTTATCGAAAAAGAGATCGCTGCGGCGCGCCCCAATATCAGCCCACGCGCGCCGGAAATAATAAGCATGCGCGTGAAACCCGAACAAATAGGCCTCGTAATAGGCGGTGGCGGTAAAACGATCAATGGTATCAAAGATGTTTCTGGCGTTGAGGACATCACAATAGAGGATGACGGTTCTGTATTCATCACCGGCAAGGGCGGCACCGCGGCGAAAGCAAAAGAAATGATCGAGGCTATCGTGAAGGAGTACAAAGCAGGGGAGACATATGACGGAGAAGTAACGCGCCTCATGGACTTCGGCGCATTCGTGCGCATTGGCCCAGGCAAAGATGCCGAAGGGCTCGTGCATGTTTCTGAAGTTGCGCCGTTTCGAGTGGATAAGATAGGAAGTGCCGTTGCGGTCGGGGACAAAGTGCGAGTTATGATAAAGGAGATCGACGAAAAAGGCCGTATCAACCTTTCTATTAAAATGGTTGACCCCGAGTTTGCCACACGCCGCGGCCTCAAGCCATCAACAACCAATGCCACAGGAAGACAAGAACAACCCCCAAGACCCCGCAAAGAATTCTAAACCGCAGGATGCGGGGATTCTGCCTACCCAGCCCACTGGACAGACAGGCGGAAATACGGGTATTGACCTGGATAAAATCCTCCTACCAAAAAAGGAGGTTCACGATCCTGCAAATGCACAGCGTATTAACGCCGGAGCGCTTCTTGAGTCGGAACAAAACGCTACCTTACGACCGGTTGAGCAAGAAGGATCTATTTCAAGACAGCCCGCCGTGCAGCCTCCAAAAGAAGAATCGTTCGTACGACCTATAGAAACGTATCAAGGTGATATCGAAAAAGTAGTTGGACAAAAAAATATTTCCGTCGTTTCGATAGCTGCTGCTGAGGCAGCACGACGCTCGAAAAAACCTGTCGAGGCTCCTGCTTCACCGCGCGGAGAATCATCAATAAAGAAATGGCTTCTTCGTACTGGCATGGTCCTGGTAGGGATTTTATTTTTTACGCTGGCAGCAGGGATTTTTTATTTCGTATATCTTAAGACGCGGCCGCTAGACCCGCTGCAAAATGCTTCTCAGGCACCTTTTATTATCGTTGATGAAACTAAAAGTATCGCAATACGCCCCGCCGACTTATCAAAAGGTGCAGTAATGAATATTCTTCAAGCAGAGCGCGACAGTCTCAGTCTTTCGCTCGGGCTCATTGAGCGAATATATTTGGCACAAGCGTCTACTGGCACAAATGGAGAAGCGACGTACAGTCCGATCGATAGCGGTCAATTCCTTTCCATTCTTTCGCTGTTGCTCCCGCAATCGCTCGCGCGCACGATAATGCCAGAACCATACCTACTCGGCATTCATTCTTTTGATGGTAATCAGCCATTTCTTGTACTTCGAGTCGACTCGTACCAACAAGCCTATTCCGGTATGTTGAAATGGGAATCAACCATGCAGTACGACCTTGCTCCATTTTTTACGCGCACACCACGAGCTCGCATTCCTGAAGAAAATATTGCGACTTCAACTGCAAGCACTACACCGGTGCGAGTGGTGCCGACAAAATTTAGTGACAGCGTTGTGGAAAATCATGACGCACGCGCGATATTGAACGAAAACGGTGATGTACTTTTGCTTTGGACATTTCTTGACCGCAGCACGATTGTGATAACTACCAACGAATACACGCTGCGCGAGGTTATCTCGCGCTTCGAGAGCGCTCCTGTTAGTATATAGAATCCTACGGATTATATAATCGTCGTTCGCTCGGAATTAAAAGTAAACTTTTATTGCCTAGCTGAGCGAGAGAAAAGAAAGTATACTTTCTTTTCCGAGCCAGCAACGGCAAAAAGCACACTCTTATTCACTCACTTCACTAGATTATAAAGCTTTCATATGAATACAGAACACTTTAAAGAGAAGTTGGAAGCAGAATTCAAAAGCGTGGAAACAGAATTGAAATCGGTAGGCACTCAAAATCCTGAGAACCCTGCAGATTGGGAAGCAAAGGAAACAAAGATGGATACGGCAACGCCGATGGCCGACGCTAACGAGGCGGCAGACAAACTTGAGGAGTATACGCAGAATCGCGCGATAAACGACACGCTCGAAGTGCGGTACAACGAAATAAAAACGGCGCTTGATAAAATTTCAAATGGGCAGTATGGTGTGTGCGAAATAGGAGGGGAACCTATTGAAGAAGCTCGACTGGAGGCAGACCCGGCAGCGCGAACTTGCAAGGCCCACATGTAGGCTAATCCGGCTTTGCCGGACGCCCGACTTCAGAAGTTTAGGGGAAACCGGCGGCTTTTTACTCACCTTCAGATTTCCGCCATGAACTACGCCCGTGTTTACGGAGCGCAGACATCTTTTTTGACTCCATATATCGTCTCGGTAGAGACGGATCTTTCACGTGGCCTGCACGCCTTTACTATTGTCGGCCTTCCCGACAAAGCCGTTGAAGAATCGCGCGACAGAGTAGCAAGTGCGATCAAGCATGCAGGTTTTGAATCACCCAAGAGTCGCAATCAGAAAATCGTCATCTCTCTTGCCCCTGCCGATATGCGTAAAGAGGGGCCGATGCTCGATCTCCCTATAGCGCTTTCATATCTTTTGGCGGCAGATGATATTCGATTTGATCCGGAGCCGTATCTTTTTGTCGGCGAACTATCGCTAGACGGGCAGCTACGAGGCGTACGTGGTATCTTGCCACTTGTTGCTGAAGCAAAAAAGAAAGGGAAGCGGGCGGTATTCGTACCGAAAGAAAATGAGCGCGAAGCCGCACTTGTGCCAGGTATAGAAATCTACGGCGCACAGACGCTCCAAGAGGTCGTTAATTTTTTGAATATAAAAAAGCCGCCTCGAAACTCTGCTTCAGGGGACGGAAGCCCGACCAAAGCGTCGGGTAAAAAAGAAGTCTCACCACTTACACCAGCGCAGCAAACCGAACTTATCACTGATTTTGGAGATTCGCAGTTCGCATTTGAAGACATTCGCGGCCAAGCAAATGCAAAACGCGCGGCACTGATCGCTGCTGCGGGTGGACACAATCTTGGGCTTTCGGGACCTCCGGGCACCGGAAAGACAATGCTTGCTCGCGCCCTGGCGTCAATTTTGCCCCCACTGTCATTTGATGAAGTGCTTGAAGTAAACAGTATTCATTCTATTGCCGGAGTATTGCGCGGAGAAATCATGACGACCGCTCCCATGCGCTCGCCCCACCACACCGCTTCGTACGTTTCAATTGTCGGTGGTGGAACTGCAGTACGTCCTGGTGAAGCGACACTCGCGCATCGTGGTGTCTTATTTATGGATGAGTTCCCCGAGTTTGACCGGCGCGTTATTGAGGCGCTGCGTCAGCCGATGGAAGACCGCGTTATTTCCGTTGCACGGGCAAAAGGAAGCGCTTTGTTTCCGGCACGCTTTACGCTTGTTGCCGCTATGAACCCGTGCCCCTGCGGCAATTGGGGCCACCCGGTTATCGCATGCACATGCTCGCCTTCAAATCTTGAGCGATATCGCAGAAAAATGTCGGGGCCAATTGCTGACCGTATAGACCTCTGGGCTGTCATGGGGCCGATTGAGCTCGGTGAACTTGGAAAAAGAAATACTGAATTCGATGAAACAGGTTTGGCGCGTAAACAGGTGCTTGCGGCGCGCGCGATGCAAGAAAGGCGATTTGGTGCGTCAGGCAAAACAAACAGCGACCTCTCGCCAAGGGAGCTTGAAGAAAAAGTACCGCTTGGTATTCCGGTACGCTTGACCCTAGAAAAAGCGGGGGAACGCCTAAATCTTTCTCCGCGAGCATTCCACCGCGTTATAAAAGTTGCGCGCACTATAGCGGACCTCGATGGGTCAGAAAGCATCGAAGAGTCTCATATTCTCGAGGCACTCCAATATAGGGAACGTAAGAGTTGAGCCGCGATTGACTTTACTCCTGCTTTCCCTATTCTAGACGCAGAGTAAAAGTCAAAGGGTACATACGATGCCGAAATCTCATTCAGACAAGGCGCTCGACGAAATCGTTCTTGGTGTCCTGGAGCCAAAAGGTCAGACCGCCCTGCAAATTGCCTACCTCATCGAGTATCCCCTGCGTAAAAAGGGGTGGTTCGTAAATGCTTCTTTCTTCCGCATTGAAAGGCTCGTGATTGAGTCCCTTCAACGTTTGGCTCAGCAAAACAAAGAGGTTTCTGTAACTTCTGAAAGAAGCAGACGGTGGAGCCTAATGAAGTAATGCGGTGACTCCAATCGAGGTTTAACCACGCCTTCTGGCGGGGTTTTTTATTTTTAGAAGATTCACTGCCACTATACCGCAGTTTGGCAAGTCGGTCGATGATTTACCTCTTTCGACGTGCTAAAGTTTTAGTAGAAGCGGACAGATCTCAATCGAGTATGAGAAAAAGGGGATTTGCTATGAATGTGCACAGTGGACTCACCCCTGCAGAAATGCAAGAACTGGGACAATTTCTCCAACAACGTTACCCGGCAGAACTGGAAGAGGGCCCGCCACAAACGCAAGAAAACCTTCTTTTTCGCCTTAAGGTAGGCAGATTACGCCTCAAGGAAACGTTTGGGGAGGCAATAGGCACTTTTCATGCGGCAGCAATCGCTTGCAACATGAACATCTTCTCCCGGGAGGCATTTGAAGCCTACTGCAAAAATGGCAGAGACAATCTTGCCATACGAG
>JACMMG010000014.1 GCA_014379165.1 Candidatus Parcubacteria bacterium | reverse complement strand
TTTTCGCAGTCTTAAATATCTCGTCCGATAGCTCTTCCGGCATATCGTAAAACCATCGATAGTGCGCTTTTGGTATAAGAAGCGTATGCTGCGGACCCTTCGGCTCGATCGTTAAGAATCCGAGCAACCGTTCGTTCTCAAAAACTTTGGTTGAAGGCAACTCTTCTGAGACAATTTTGCAAAAAATACAGTCTTCCATGCTTTAATTGTATACTAACCGAATGCAGAAAATCTACCGCCTGCGTCCCCGAGAACACGACGAACTTATTGTTGATCTTCTTGCAGCGCGAGGCGTAACCGGAGAAAAAGAGCGCAAAAGCTTTCTCGAACCCGATTACATGGGCGACTCGCATGACCCGTTTCTCCTCCCCGATATGGAAAAGGCGGTCGAGCGTATCCTTACGGCGCTCGAAAATAACGAAAAGGTCTGCGTTTGGAGCGATTACGATTGCGACGGCATCCCGGGCGGGGTTATGCTCAGCGAATTCCTGCGCTCGATAGGCGCAGAGGTGCGCCACTATATCCCGCATCGCCACAAAGAAGGCTACGGGTTAAATAGTGAAGGTATTGATGAGCTCGCTGGGGAAGGTGTGAAGCTTATTATTACGATCGATCTCGGCACAACGGAATTTGAAGGTACTTTGCACGCGAAGAAAAAAGGAATCGATATCATTGTGACCGACCATCATGAGCCTCCCGCAGAGCTTCCGGATGCGTTTGCGATCATTAACCCAAAACGCGTTGGCAGTGCGTATCCATTTACCGGGTTGTGTGGTGCCGGCGTTGCCTGGAAACTGGTGCAAGCACTCCTTATGAAAAACCGGTTTGGGTTTGAAGAAGGAAAAGAAAAATGGTTTCTTGATTTAGTCGGCCTGGCAACGCTCTCCGACATGGTGCCGCTCATTGGCGAAAACCGCATGCTTGCGCGCTTTGGGCTTGTCGTGATGCGCCGCGGCCGGCGTCCGGGGCTTGCCGCGCTCCTTAATTTGCTTCGCATTAAAGCCTCGACGCTCACCGAAGATGATGTTGGGTTTATGGTTTCTCCGCGCATCAATGCCGCCTCTCGCATGGACAGCCCCGAGATTGCTGCAGCACTTCTTGGAGCAACAAACGTCGAGCGCGCCGCCGACTTAGCACGGCAGCTTAATCATATTAATGACGAGCGCAAGGGAGTTGTTGCATCTATCGCTAAAGAAGCAAACAAGCGGCTTAAAGAAAGCGGCTTGGTTGAAAGTTCGGTAATCGTGATGGGCAACCCCAACTGGCGTCCGGGCGTGCTTGGCCTTGTTGCCAACACACTCGCAACAGCGCATGGGAAACCAGTCTTTCTGTGGGGGAGAGAGGGCGGTGATGTTATTCGCGGTTCAGTGCGCTCGCCGTCAGTTAGCGTTGTCGAGCTCATGAGCGCTACGAACAATGTCTTTAATGAGTTCGGCGGCCACCATGCTTCGGGAGGCTTCTCAGTTTCTGAAGAAAACGTGCACGGGCTCGGGGCCGAACTGGAGCGTGCGTATAAAACACTTGCCGCAAAAGGCTTGCTGCAAGAAGAAACTCTCGTAGACCGGGAACTCGCGCTCGCCGAGATCCCGTTTGCCCTGCGAGACCTAGAAAAGCTTGCACCGTTTGGTGTTGGAAACCAGAAGCCGCTTTTCATGTTTCCCGGCATCTCGGTTTCATCCGTTCGCAGTTTCGGCAAGGGCGGCGATCATATTGAAGCACAGCTTTCGGATACAGCAGGAAGCACTAGTGCGGGCATGTCGTTTTTTTCTACTCCCGACTCATTTCAGAAAAAACTCGAGCGCGGTGCAAAGGCCGACATCGTCGGCCATGTGGAACTCGACTGGCGCGGCAAACCCCGCATCCGCATCGTCGACGCGATCTAACATGCCCCGCTCTCTAGATATGCAAGCCTTGAGCTCTGTGTAGGTTGATGCTATAACGTGCCGCACTAACTGTACGCTATAGCGTTAAGTTAGTGCGTATGGGGAAATTGGAAGAAAATCATAGAAAAAGACGCAGGCGCCCGGACCTGCAGAAAATCATCCTCAAGACCGTGGCAGTGGCGGGGATAATGAGCGTAGGAGTCTTGGCACCTAATGTGTTGGGCGCGCTCGGAAAACTCGGTTTTATGCCGGCGTCTCGTCAGCGGGATTCTATTCGTGCAGCACGTAGTCGATTGGTACAAAACGGCTTGCTTGTATATGAAGAAGGAAAACTTCGCGTGACAAAGGCGGGAGAAAATTATCTTCGTGCAGCTAGGCTGCGAGGATATCGACTTCTGCAACCTAAACGTTGGGATGGAAGATGGCGGGTACTTATATTTGATATTCCTGAATACAGAAAAGGCCTTCGCGACAAGATACGCCACACGCTTATAATTGCTGGCCTTGTCCGTTTGCAAGACAGTGTATGGATATTTCCGCATGACTGCGAAGAGCTGATAGTGCTCCTTAAGGCTGATTTTAAAATAGGGAGGGAACTGTTGTATATGATTGTAGATACGTTAGAACACGATAATTCACTTCGGAAAAGATTTAATCTAAAAAGTTAGCGAAGAGAAAATAGGTCAGAAAGGGTCACACATTCCAGTAACGCTATAGCGTAGATGTAATGCGTCATAGAAATAAGAATCGAACATCAGTATGAAAGAGTAGTTTCGCGTTATACTGCAACCGTGGAAAAGATAATTATTTATACCGACGGCGGCGCAAGAGGCAACCCGGGGCCGGCCGGCATTGGAGCCGTTGTTATGGACGGCGAAGGCAAAGTGCTTAAGGAAATTTCGCAATATATCGGCAAAGCAACTAACAATTTTGCAGAGTACGAGGCACTTATCCGCGCGTTTGAACTGATTACGAGGCTCTATGGCGCAAAACTGCGCGACATGGAAATAGACGTTCGTATGGACAGCGAGCTAGTGGTGCGGCAGCTTTCGGGCCAGTACAAAGTTAAAGAACCTGGACTTAAAGGACAGTTTGCACGCATTGGGATGTTACGAATGAGCGAAATGCCCAATATACTTTTTTCGCATGTGCCAAGAGAAAAAAATGCGCATGCAGATAAGCTAGTAAATAAGGCAATTGATGCGGCGATAGACGAAGCAAGCAAATAAGAGTAGTGTGTGCTCGCTATGACACACGCTCGCCGAGACCTCTTTTTAATATTTCTTTTCTTGGGGCTTTTTTTATTGCGCGTTAGTTTTTTAATCGCAGGCGAGGGCAAGGCGGATATTTTGCGCTACGCAGACAATACTGTTGTTGTAGAAGGCCAGGTAGTAAATGACCCGGAGCGCCGAGAGACTTCGCTCCATGCAAACATCTCCGTTAAGACAGTAGACGGTGAAAAAACAAGCGGCACGGTACTTGCAATACTGCCGCGTGCAACCGAACTTTCATATGGCGATACCGTCGAAGTAAGAGGAAAGCTCCAAGTACCGGAAGCCTTTGAGACAGATACCGGAAGAACGTTCAATTACCCTGGCTACCTGCGTG
Source organism: Candidatus Parcubacteria bacterium (assembly GCA_014379165.1). Lineage (GTDB taxonomy): Bacteria > Patescibacteriota > Minisyncoccia > Phycocordibacterales > SBAW01 > GWA1-54-10. The sequence continues at coordinate 26,330 of JACMMG010000014.1, read as the reverse complement.
CCAAGGGAATTGTTGCGACAATGCCGTACGCAAATATAGAAAGTTCGCAGCAAGGCCCCATTTCACTTCAGCGCGAGCTTTTTGCACTGAAACATACATTTGAACATTCGCTCGAGCGTCTCTTGCCTGAGCCTGATGTCTCGCTTCTTGAAGGAATTTTGCTCGGCGAGCGGCGCGGAATTCCAGAGGATTTGAACCACGCATTTATTGTTTCGGGCCTCGTACATGTGGTCGTACTTTCTGGATACAACATCGCGATCGTTGCGGATACCATTCTGAGATTTCTTAGTGCCTTTTTGCCGAAGTCTGTGGCGCTTGGCGGGGGAGCGTTCGGTATTTTTCTCTTTGCAATTATGGCCGGGGCGGGCGCTACCACCGTTCGCGCAAGCATCATGGGTATTATTGTAATACTTGCGCGCTACCTTAACCGCCCGAGCGCAGCGCTCCGAGCGCTCGGGGTCGCTGCCGCTGCCATGGTGTTGTGGAACCCACTTATAGTGCTTCACGACCCCTCGTTTATATTAAGCGTCTTGGCGACGTTCGGCCTTATTACGCTTTCACCGAGTGTTGAAAAATATTTGCAGTTCATGCCAGAAAAATGGGGTCTGCGCTCTATTGCTGCCTCGACGATTGCGGTGCAGCTGTTCGTTTTGCCTGCGCTTTTGTACATGACTGGCATACTTTCTGTCGTTTCGCTTCCTGCAAATATTTTGGCACTTCCAACAATCTCGTTTACCATGCTCGCGGGTTTTTTAGCGGGGCTTGCCGGATTTATCCATCCGTTTTTTGCACTTCCATTCACGATAGTAGCTGACCTACTGTTGCGCTACATAATGGCAATAGCACAAACGGCCACAGCATTGCCGTTTTCCTCAGCAGTCATTCCGCCGTTTCCGCTTTGGATCGCGGCTATCGTTTATGTTCCGCTTACACTGTTTGCTATTGTGCGCTTTCGAACCGACGCTCGATCACAGACCAATTAAGATTTTTGAAAAATGCTTCTATGTACTTAGCGCGGCCGCTGGCACCATAGTCTAGCAAGTAGGCATGCTCCCACACATCGAGCGCAAGCAAAACAGGAAGTCCTACAAAATGCCCTTGATGCTGCTGTTCGCTAAACCCTGCAATAAATTGTTTTGCCTCGGGGTCCCAATACAGCATTGCCCAGCCTGGGCCGCGAATGTTTGCGATCATCGTAAAGTAAGGAATAAAATATTCGAATTTGTGATACTCCTTTTCGAGCTGTTTCATGAGCGCACTTTCGGCGCTCGGCATTTGTGCACCCCCTTCAAATTGGGGGAAGTAAAGTTCATGCAGTCGCATTCCGTCCCATTCAAATGAACGACGACGTGCTAACTCGGAAAGTGCCAACGCATTTTTTTCTGGATCTTTTGCATATTCGGGCATTGCCGCAGAAATTGCATTGAAGCTTTTAATGTATCCGGCGTAAAGTGCGAGATGCTGATCAATAGATTCCTTTGAGATACCGTCTAAAGACGGGATCGAAAACTTTTTTTCAGTGTATGCCATAGCCTAATGAATTGAGTAAAATAAAACTTGTTTTAATTTCCGAACGAATGACGGCTATATAGGGCAAAGCCCTCTATATGCCGTAAGTATATAGGCAAAATAAGGGTTTTTTAATGAATGTGAATAGTACTTGACTTCCGTACACAAGCTATGGTATAATAAGAAAAGGTAGAGATCGCCTGAGGGATTGTCCCAAGGGCCTTGAGATGGGGAATAGAAATGAAGACAATTCTGATGGCCGCAATTGCGGCGGTCGCGCTGGCCACTTCAGCGTCGGCTGAGACTATAAAGCCGGTCGACGACGAAGACTATGACTGCGGCTCATGCGAGCCGATGGATATCGTCGGCGATGCGACGGAGGCGCAGTTCGTCGCCCGGGTTCCTCGGCCTCGGCCTGAATACTTCGCGGCCGTTGGTCGTCCCATGAATGAAGTACCACCGGCGTTCATGGTGGTGGTCCCAATGGACCAGCTGGACTACATCTTCGCCGTAATCAACGGCGAAATCGCGGTTCCTGCGCAGTAAGGGAATTGGCAACGAAGTTGGGGGGCGCGGAATGATTGAGCAATCAATCACCCGCGCCTTTTGTATTTATTTACATGCTTATTGGAGTGATTAATTCTCTGGGGATAGTGCTTGACTTCTGTACACAAGCTATGGTGTAATGGATTGCAGCAGTCCAGCAGGTGCTTTTTACAGGCACTTGGACTGATAGCAGTTTCAACAAGCGGGGGAGATCCCAGATGATTTCGAAGAAAACGACGCTTTTCGTCGGCGGGCTTGCGGTGGTAGGAGGGTTGCTGTGGATAGAAATCCAGGTCGCGACCTTCTTTCTGCAGCCGCCTGAAGAAGTCGTAGCCTCATTCGCCGTTGGCACGATACCGATGGTCGTGCTGACCGCACCGGTTGCGAACGAACTGGCGACTCTCGACGACTCCGAGCTGTTCGAACTTTCGCCGGCCGAGGCAAAATGGAATGAGGAGATCGCAAAGGGGGATGCAGCGATCGCAAACTGCAGCGAAGTCCACCCAAGCGACATCGACTTCCTTCAATGCGTCGACGCGCTCGGCGGTCTCACGAGCGAGGAGATGGTTGAGACGGTTCATATCAACCGCTTTCCCGACGATCACATCATCTCGTGGGAGGTTGTCAACGAACCGCTGACGCAGTGATCGAAACGACTGAACGTGCGAGTGGGCGGTTTGCGAAAGCGACCGCCCGCTTTCTTTTTTACATAACATCAAATACTGTGTGCAGATGGAAAAGGCGCTCAAGTATCGAGCATACGTTGCGCTAGCACTTCTTGTGTTTATTACGCTTGGAATTTGGGCTGCGGTTTTGCAGGAAAGCAAAAGCGGTGTCTTAACGGTCGCCGTTCTTACCGTAGGCCAAGGCGATTCTATTTATATACAGTCGCCAACGGGCACTGAAGTTGTGATCGACGGTGGACCCGATAATTCGATTTTGCGTGAACTTCCCAAGGTAATGCGGCCATTTGATCGTTCGCTTGATGCGGTTATTGCTACGCACCCAGATGCTGATCACATTGCCGGGTTTATCGACTTGCTTAATCGCTATAGTGTAAAAAATTTTGTTGAGCCGGGGATAGCGAAAGACACCGTCACAGCCGCGCGGCTTGAAGAAGAAATTACTAAGAACAATATTCCACGCTACAAGGCTGTGCGCGGAATGACGCTTGATCTTGGTGGGGGAGTGCAGCTGCGAATTCTTTCTCCTGATTTTGAAGTTTCAACGCTACCGGAGAGCAAGGCAAACGAAGGAGGAATCGTTGCACAGCTGGTATATGCAAGTACCACAATGCTACTGATGGCTGACGTATCAAGCAAAGTTGAAGATCATTTGGTTGAAATTGATGGAGAGTCCGCCGGCTTTCGGATCGATAGCGATATTTTGAAAGTAGGGCATCATGGTTCACGCACATCGACAGACGATGAACTGTTAGATGCCGTTACACCGAGTGTCGCCATAATTTCTGTCGGAGCAAAAAACCGCTACGGTCACCCGACGCAAGACGTCTTAGACAGACTTTCTGCTCATAATGTAGAGGTACACCGCACCGATGAAGAGGGAACCATTAAATTTATTTCAAACGGAAAACAATTTACGCGAGTGAAATAGTCTGATAGGGTAGGATAAGAAATTCTAGCAAAGGGGAAAGCCGTGCCCGATTTTGTGCTGAAATCTCATGATAAGTCGTTTAAAGTTTGGAAAAAAGAGAATGGAGCTCATGACTATACCAGCGCTGTCTTGCATGAAATCTTTCGCGTCGGTGTCGACGAGCCAGTATTTGCCACCGAGCAAATCAAGCTTGCAGAGGCTGCGCTGAAGTTTCTCAACGATCTAACGAGATCTGTCGAGGAGACGGAGAAACTCGTGGCGGGGTTCCATATGGCCGCTGTCCGCAACTTCATCGGGGCAAAATCGCGCAGCATCGACCTGCCACACCTAACGGAAGAACCTCCGGAAGGGTGGGGAATCAAGTACTAACGCTGAAACGACAAACCGCCGGATGCACGTTCCGGCGGTCGTATTTTTCTTATAGGACCTTTCGCACGAAAGGTTCCATACCTATTTGAGAATTTATATGACTCCTGCTGCTTTGAGGGTTTTGTACGCGCCATTTTTAGTGATAGTGCGCAGGCCTTTAGTTGAAAGGTTGACCGTAATAGTGCGGTTGAGTTCTGCGACAAAAATGCGCTTTTTTTGCATGTTTGGCTGCTTGCGCACGGCGCCAGTTGGGTTGAATTTGGTAGCGCGAATACGGTTGCTGTAGCCACCTGCAACCTTGGAGCCCTTTTTTGCGACTGGACAATATTTAGCCATATTTTGTCGCGTCATGGTAGCATATGATTTCAACCGTGCCAATAGGCGCGGAAAATAAAAAAGTTGTATGCAAATAGACATTATTTTCGGTATTTTGGTACTTATATTCTCCGTTATTCTCCACGAAGTGGCGCACGGCTACATGGCCAACTGGCTTGGCGATCCGACGGCAAAACTTCAAGGCAGGCTCACGCTTAACCCTATTTCGCACATCGACCCGGTAGGTACTATTCTTTTGCCGGCAATTCTTTTTATTACGCATTCACCGTTACTCATCGGTTATGCCAAACCGGTGCCATATAACCCATATAATCTCTCAGGGAAATACGATGAAGGATTCGTTGCCTTTGCGGGCCCAGGCACCAACATCGCCTTGGCACTTTTTTTTGGGCTTATCATTCGTTTTTTTGGCGGTGAATTGAGCCCCTCGCTTCTTGAAGCGTTTGCGGTAATTGCTTACATAAACATGCTGCTTGCGCTCTTTAACTTAATCCCTGTGCCGCCGCTTGATGGTTCAAAGGTGCTTTCGACCGTTCTCCCTGGGGCTCTTGGCCGAGCGTATGATAATTTCCGCACGAGTTTCGAGCGTCTTGGAGTCCTTTCAGGCACACTCCTTATATTGGTTATTTTTTACTTCCTTTCACCGTATTTTGGCGCGGTTCTGAGAGCACTTTTCGGGCTTTTGACAGGAGCGGCACTTTAAGTTACATTGTCTTTACGCGCACAGGGCGCGTTTTCAAATGGCAGGAATAAACCAACTCATACGCAAAGGCCGGAAGGTCCGCACCTATAAATCGAAATCGCCCGCTCTTGGACGCGGCTTCAACACGCTTAAAAATCGTCCGACTTTCTACCCCTCGCCATTTAAGCGCGGCGTTTGCACTAAAGTAACTACCACTACCCCTCGCAAACCGAACTCAGCTATCCGGAAAATTGCCCGCGTACGCTTGACCAATGGTCAGGAAATTACCGCGTATATCCCAGGCGAAGGCCACAACCTCCAGGAGCACTCCGTGGTTGTTGTGCGCGCCGGCCGTGTGAAAGACATCAATGTGCGTTACCAAGTAGTGCGCGGCAAGCTCGACGCAGCAGGTCTTGATAAGCGCCGCGTGTCGCGCTCACGATATGGAAGTAAACAACCTAAAGCATAGTCAATTGTATGCGTAGACCAGTACGAAACAGAAATATTGCAGGCCCGGACCTTAAGTTCAACTCGGTCCGTGTTGAGAAATTTATAAATTCCGTCATGTGGGACGGAAAGAAGTCGACCGCGCGCAAGGTTGTCTATGACGCGTTCGATTTGATGAAAGAAAAAACAAAAACCGAAGATCCTGTTGAGCTTTTTGAAACAGCTATCCGAAACGTAGGTCCAGCTATGGAAATTCGTTCTCGTCGTGTGGGTGGAGCTAACTATCAGGTTCCGCGCGAAGTGCGCCCCGAGCGCAAACAAGCGCTTGCCTTCCGTTGGATACTTATTGCTGCGCGCGGTGGCAAAGGAAAGCCTATGGCTGAAAAACTCGCAGACGAACTTATTGCAGCAGCAAATAATACTGGCTCAGCTATTAAGAAGAGGGAAGATACTCACAAGATGGCGGAGGCTAATAAAGCCTTTGCTCACTTTGCCTGGTAAACCGGCACATTATTTTGGCGCATTGCGTCGTTAAATGCGTCAAAGACTCTCTCACAATACTTTTGTATTGCTCAAGAGATCTTCTCCTTTTCTCCTCGCACTGCACTCAAAATAATGCGCCTTATCTACGTATGCTTGCGGGTTTTTTTGCTCCGCGCCTCGAATTGCATTCCAACATTTTAGTTTTGATGTTCCATTAGTTCAGCGCATTGCTTTGTCGCGTACAGAAGAACTCTTCTCCTTTTCTCCTCGCACTGCACTCAAAATAATGCGCCTTATCTACGTATTGCTTGCGGGTTTTTGCTCCGCGCGCCTCGGATAGCACTTCAAAATTTTGGTTTAGACCTTGTATTGATTCTATAAAGAAAGATCCTCATAAATTTTTCAGCTTCAGGAGTGGTATATTGTGCAATATGAAAGGAATAATATTATGGCTCTTCGGAGTCCCAATCGGACTTATCATTGTTTTGTATTTGCTTAACATTCTTTAGTTCGGCATACGATACTCACACCATATTCGACGCGAACGAAACTCCCACCACTTCGCGTGCTAGGATATATACATGAAAAGGTTCTTGGTCGTATCAGCGACAATTCTCGTCCTTCTGGGAGCGGGAGGTTGGTATGTTTGGCACAATCGAGTTGTTCCTACTTCAACATTTAACACCGACCCCGGCTACTACACGATAGGCACTATCGGCGCCCGCATAAAAGTCCCGGCTAACTGGTTATATACGAGCGATGCTCAACAGGGTTTTGCTGCCTTTATCTCTCCGGACTTTCTTAATGCAGAAAATACCAAGGACCCGTTTAGTGCGAGCCCGATCGTCTCAGGCGCGGTCATGATAATTCCACTCTTTTTATTTGAAGAAAACGAACCATTACCTGTTGGAACTGTTGTATCGCTTGACGGCCAAGAAGGGGACATTGCCCATGGAACATCCAATGCTGACGATCAAGGACCAACCACCGAGTATGACAGGCTACGTCTCAATGTAGACGGAGCCCGCTACGTACTTTTTGCTCTTGAATATCCGCCTGGCTTCGCCAATGCACAGCCAGTTTTGGACGCCGCGGTAGCGAGCTTTAAATTTAAGTAAATTCCACTTTTGTTTTAACAGTGGCTGATCCGTTCTTAATTTTTTAATTTGAGTAGGATTTTATAGTTAGTTATTATGTTCCTTAATTCTAACGACCGTGTATAATAAGGAACATGGAGGTCGAGAAAAAAGTTAAAACTCGGGCACGTCGGCACAGAATGCAAAATATTGTGCTCGGCTCTGTATATGCCGCGACCGCCGTTGGCATGGCAGCGGTGGCTCCAAACTCACTCCAGCTACTGCGTCATGTGGAAAAATATTTTGGGCAAAGAGAAAAGCTCGGTCGTCGCATATCCCAAGCCGTTACGCGATTGCATGCAAAAGGTCTTGTTGTTCGAATAAAAACTGCAAAAGGCGTCTCGCTTAAACTTACGGAAAAAGGAAATCGGTTGGCTGAAGCACTTGAAGCAAGAGAGTCCACTCATCTTGGTAAACCAAAACGATGGGATGGAAAGTGGCGCATTGTTATCTTCGATGTGTGGGAACGCAGGCGGGGAGTACGTGATCAATTGCGCACAATGCTAAAGAAAGCAGGATTCGTAAAAATCCAGAACAGCGTGTGGGCATATCCGTACGACTGCGAAGAGTTGTTCACTTTTCTTCGCATTGATCTACGGCTAGGGAAGGGGATGCTCTATATCGTCGCGGAAGAAATCGAACATGACGAAAAGCTGCGAAGGCATTTCGAACTCCCTGTCGCTTGATGCCTTCTGGTGTGTTCCTTAAATCTAACGGTCGTTAAAAATAAGGAACAAGGGGATGTGACCAGAGAAAGAGAAGAGGAATTGGAGATGTACACAACATGGCCAATGCTAGTAAAATTCCTACTCTTTCGCATAGTAATATAAAAATGTGAAATTCTCTTGGTTTTTGAAGCGACTTGTAACTGCGGTAGTTTTATCTGGTATTGCTATGTTCCTCTGGTTGTACCCTGCAACTTTTTTAGCAATGATTTTTGCTACAGACGCTGGAACATATGGTGCTCAAGCTAAACTCTTTCTTCTCATTTCAAAGATAATAGTAATATTCGTAGTCTCCCTAAGAGTTTTTTTTGCAACAGACCAGCACCCAGAGATGTGGCAGACAGCAAATGTGCCACGATGGGTACTTAGTATGGCAGGTATCTTTTTGACGATAGTAATCGTCATATATATTGGTATGAGGTTGGGCGTCTGACCCACTTTTCTTTTTCGTCCATTTACGCTACTATATATAGACGCCTAGGGCGCTATTTTATTATCTACATTTATGGCAGGCAGAGATTATCCACTCGAGAAAGTTAGAAACTTCGGAATTATCGCGCACATTGATGCGGGCAAAACAACCACGTCTGAACGCGTGCTTTACTACACGGGCTCTCAGCACAAAATTGGCGAGGTCCACGAAGGAGAAACAACAACCGACTGGATGGAACAGGAGCGCGAGCGCGGCATTACCATTACCGCAGCTGCCATTACCTGTTTTTGGAGCCGGACTGACGAAAAAGATAAAAAAGACGCAAGCAAAAAATATCGTTTCAATATTATTGACACGCCTGGCCACATCGACTTTACCGTCGAGGTAAAGCGCTCGATGCGTGTTTTAGACGGCGCTATCGTCGTTTTTGACGGCGTTGCAGGTGTGGAACCGCAGTCTGAAACAAACTGGCGATATGCTGACGAGGCAAATGTGCCAAGAGTATGTTTCATCAATAAGCTCGACCGCATGGGTGCCTCTTTTGAAAAATCATTCCAGTCTATTCTTGACCGATTGAGTAAGTCGGCAGTTCGCATGCAGATCCCGATCGGCGCTGAAGAGCATTTTGAAGGTGTTGTCGACCTCATGCACATGAAGGCATACAAGTTTGAAGGCAACATGGGTGAAGATGTTATTGAGATGGAAATTCCCGAGAGCCATAAGTCGGACGCAGCAATGTATCGCGCACAGCTTATCGAAAAGATCGTCGAGCAGGACGATGCGCTCATGACTGCGTACCTCGACGGCAAAGAGCCGACGATGGAGGAACTCCAGAGCACATTGCGCAAAGCAGTTATTGCGAACAAAATTTTCCCGGTTTATACCGGAAGCGCACTTAAGAACAAGGGCGTGCAATTGGTACTTGATGCGGTTGTCGATTATCTGCCATCTCCTTTGGATATGCCGCCGGTTAAGGGTATCGACCCTCGCAGTGGGGAAGAAGTTACCCGTCATGCGAGCGATGAAGAACCTTTTACTGCCCTTGCATTCAAACTTCAGGCGGATCCATTCGTGGGCCAACTAACCTTCTTCCGCGTATATTCCGGCACGATCGAAGCAGGATCATATTTGTATAACTCAACGACGGGGACCAAAGAGCGCCTCGGCCGTATTGTGCGTCTTCAGGCCAACAATCGCGAAGAAGTAAAGAAGGTATATGCGGGAGAAATTGCTGCAGCGGTAGGCCTTAAAGATACGCGCACCTCACATACTCTGTGCGATGAAAATAATCCGATCCAGCTGGAACAGATCAAATTTCCTGAGCCGGTTATTTCACTTCGTATTGAACCGAGAACAAAAGCCGACCAAGAGAAAATGGGTATGGCGATGAAGAAATTGGCCGACGAAGACCCAACCTTTAAAGTCTCAACCGATGCCGAGACGATGGAAACTCTTATTGCGGGCATGGGCGAGCTTCACCTTGAAATTCTCGTCGATCGTATGAAGCGTGAATTCGGCGTTGAAGCGAATGTCGGCAAGCCGCAAGTTGCATACCGCGAGACGATTCAGCAAGAGGCAGAAGCGGAAGGCAAATATATTAAGCAAACAGGAGGCAAGGGTCAGTACGGACACGTGCGTTTGCGCCTGAAACCGCTTGAACCGGTTATTGAAGGCAAGAAGATTTCAAAAAATACCACTCGAGAAGACCACTTTGAGTTTATTAACTCGATTAAAGGAGGTGTTATACCGGTTGAGTTCATTCCTGCAGTTGAAAAGGGTGTTCGCGAGGCGATGGAACGCGGTATTGTTGCGGGCTTCAAGCTCGTCGATATCTCTGTAGAACTCTATGACGGCTCGTACCACGACGTGGACTCTTCAGAAATTGCCTTTAAAATCGCTGCATCGATGGGCTTTCAGGACGCAGCCCGCGCAGCGAAGCCAGTTTTGCTCGAACCTATTATGAAAGTCGAGGTTGTTGTCCCTGAGAAGTTCATGGGTGACATTACTGGCTCTCTTAACTCGAAACGCGGACAGATCGAGGGTATCGATGAGCGCGGACTTGCGCGCGCAATTAAGGCAAAAGTACCGCTTTCTGAAATGTTTGGCTATACGACCGCACTTCGCTCTATGACCGAAGGTCGCGCATCATTTACCATGGAGTTTGATCACTATGAAGTCGTGCCGCCGCAAGTTGCTGCGACGATTGTTGCGGGAAGGAAGTAAAAGTACGCCGCTCACCGCGGCATAAGTGTGCCCTGCGCCGAGAGTACTCGGCATAAGTGTTCCCTTATCCACACCTCGCTCTGGCGCGGGGAACAAAGGGTGATAGATTAAATACCAACAGGGCACGAGCGAAAGCTCGGGCCCTTTTCTCGTTTACTTATCAAATAAAAATTAATCATGACAAAAGCCGACGTTCTTTCAATAGCTCATATGAAAACCATACGCATTTTTGCAGTTACGTTCGCACTTCTTACGCTTTTGGCCGTCATGCCGATGCAGACGCGCGCCGCAGGCTTAACCGAAACACAGATTTCGGCGCTGCTTTCCCTCCTGCAGTCTTTCGGAGCGGAGCAAAGCGTCGTAGCTAATACCGAAACGGCATTGCGCGGCGGAGCATCGCCTGCTACTGAAAGTGGTATAGAAGTGGCGCTTGTCGATACGTCGGTAGAAAAGGGTTCTCAGCAGAATACGGGTACTTTTACAATGAGCTTCGACGTGACGGCAGTGGACGATGATATTTATCTCGACCGCTCCGTAACGCGCGTACCTCCCAAAGAAGGCATTTCGGCGGGCGACGGCTTCAGTTGGATAGTTATGCCGGATTCTACAACCGATGCCGTGTCTGCCACTGCAGTCGTTGTTACTAAAGAAACCGAGAGCGGCGATTCAAGGGGGGCTTTTAAGGTGAGCGAAGGCGAAACGCGCCGGTTCACCATGGTGGTCACGCTTGAGGCCGCTCATGCCGGCACTATAGCGCTCGGCTTGGCATCCATCAATTGGACGACCGACTCTTCCGACACAACGCCCGACAACCAATACACGGCTGGTTTAGGGTCCTTCCAAACGTCTTTTCTTTCCTTTGATAGCAGCTCTGTACAAAACATCAAGGTAACCGCCCCGAATGGCGGGGAGCAGTGGGAAATAGGAAGCCTCAATACGATAACGTGGGCACCTTACAGCTACAATCCGGATGTAAATCCTTCGAAAGATGTAGACGCATACCTTATGTATCCAGAAGGAGGGGTAGCAGGAAAGATCATGGATACAGGGAAAGCATCACTCCACACATACTTTAATATCAATGATTATAATACCTGGCCAAAACCAGATGTATATCAGGTGCGAGTAGTCAATCGAGTTACTGGAGCATCGGATGTAAGTGATAAATATTTTACTCTTCTGCCGCGCGCAGTCGATCTTAAGGTGAACGGTTCCGATGGGCCGATTACAATAGCTTCCAATCAAAAGATAACGGTTAGTTGGGCGGGCACGGGAGTGAAATACTGTGCGCTCTATAATGTTCAGAACTCAATCGGCGGAACTGCAGGTAATATCGCAAATCTACCATCTTCAGGAACACTTAGTTTGTACTTTACTCCAGCTCGGGGGGCGAGCGTAAATGTGTGGATTTCTTGCGAGCGACCGGATGGGGCGACTCGTGGTGATGCAGTACCTGTGAATAATACCTCTCCACAACCCGCCTCTCTTCAAATCACGAGCCCGAATGGCGGGGAGCAGATTCCGATCGGTCAGCAATACAAAATTACCTGGAGGCAAGCTGGCCTCTCAAATGTGTCTATTGCGCTCTACAGTTCCGATCAATGGAAAGAGTGGATTGTGAAAGATCTTAGCTTGGGCAAAGACGCTCTCGGGGTGTATTCGTACATCTGGACACCGTCTCCAACCGATACTAATAGAAATACATTCAAAATCTACATCACTGGCCAGAAGGCCGACGGCTCGGGCTATGTCGATGACAAAAGCGACGCACCGTTCAGTTTCGTCACGGGCAGTCCGCAAAACGCTTCGCTTTCCGCCTCGCCGACTTCCGGCACGGCGCCACTTGCGCTTCGCTTCTCCACCTCCATAAACACCTGCGACACTTCGCGATATAGTATTGACTATGGCGATGGCACGACTAAGGCGCTCGACAGCCTCGTGCCTATTGGACGCTCGACCACAAACTGCTACTTCGTTCCGACCAGTTGGCCTTACTCCTATGCCAAAGCAGGCACCTATTACGCGCGACTCATGGGCGGCACGTGCAACGATGCCACTTATGAAAAGAGTCATTCTGACTCCAGTTCTGTATGTTACAGTCCGAGCGTAAAGATTGTCGTAGATTCGAATTCAAAACCCGCCTGCACTATGAGTGCGAGCCCAAGCAAAATAAACCCAGGGCAGACTAGCACCGTCACTTGGACATCCTCAAACGCAGCTACCGCCCAACTGAGTCCGGAGTGGGGAGGCGAGCCGCTCAATCATGCCCGTGTCACGATCGTTCTTTCTAAAACCACCACATACACAGGTACGTTTACGAGTTCTTCCGGCCAAGTAGTTACATGCTCTGCAACCGTAACAGTCGCCCCTCCTGTATCTGCCGCGTACACACTCTCGGGCTATGTTTGGTCCGATACCGATGGTAACGGCACTTACTCAACAAATGAGCAGAAGCTTTCGGGCAGACAGGTAGAACTCGCAATCCCCGACGGGGCGACGATCAAGACCATGGCTACCGACACTTCGGGCAATTATGCCTTCTCGGGATTGTCAGCCGGCTCGTATCGCGTGCGACATGAAGTTCCTGCGGGATATTCCCGCACGACGGACGACTCGCTCGTGATTTCTATTACTGCGAACGCGACATTGAACTTCGGGATAAAGCAAGGCGCGGTATCCAGTGCCACATCCGACGCTCGCGTGCTCGATCTCGCTGGAGCAGTCGTGGCGCTGGCAAATAGCATTACCGAAGCAGTATTCGTGCGGCCGTTTTCCATGGTGGTGAATGGACTCGCCAGTGTAATACTTGCCATAAGCCCGCAGAGCAGCAGTGCTAATGTGTCGGCAGCTGTCTCGGCAGCCGCAGGTACCGGGCTTACGGAGGAACAAGTGAGCGCAGTTTCGAGCCTCTTGGCATCCTTCAATACCGATGAAAAAATGGTGGCACAAATACGGCTCATGCTCAAAAGCGGTGGTGCGGTAAAACAAGAAAATAAAAAAGAAGGGGAGCGTAAAATGGCTACGACGACAAAATCGGGCGAAGTGCGCCCGCCGCTTGCGCGCATATGCCCTGAAATAGCACAAATGCTCAAACGTGGACATTCCGGAGAAGAGGTGAAGAGATTGCAGGAATTTCTCGCACAAGACAAAGATATTTATCCAAATGGGGAAGTAACAGGTTACTTTGGCGCTATGACCGAGGTGGCACTTCAAAAGTGGCAGGCAAAAATGGGAGTCGTTGCTTCGGGAGATGCGAACACGACCGGTTTTGGTGCACTTGGCCCCAAAACGCGCGAACTTATTAAAATGAAATGCGGTGAGATGCTCCCGCCGCCTAAGCCAGGCATGGGAAGCTCGACACAAAATAGCAGCGGCAAGCAAGGCAAACAGCCAGGAGGTGTCATGTGCGCAGCTGACGCCAAGATGTGTCCCGACGGCAGATATGTCGGACGCTCCGGCCCGAACTGCGAATTCAAGTGCGCTTCTGCGTCTTCAACACAGCAGTAAATTCTTAAAAAATTAAATATCCATAGTCAACCGCGAGCTATGCTCGCGGTTGACTTGTTTTCAGGTTTTGCTACTATGAGCCGTAACGCATCCGTGCGTGGCTTTTTTTGTCCACCAGGACAGGGCACTTCATTAAAAGAAAATTATTCGTTAGGTATTCTATAAGTATGGCAAATTTTGACAGGCAAAAGCCGCACATGAACGTCGGCACCATTGGTCACGTTGACCATGGCAAAACGACGCTCACGGCATCGATCCTCCACACCCTCGACATGGCCAAAGCAGAAGGTTATGGCGCACGCGTTGAGGCAGTCGATAGCATCGACAACGCTCCTGAAGAGAAGGCGCGCGGTATTACGATCGCGCTCCACCACTCTGAATACTGGACGCCAGAGCGCCACTACGCGCACATCGACGCCCCAGGCCACGCGGACTATATCAAGAACATGATCACAGGTGCCGCCCAAATGGACGGTGCAATCCTCGTGGTTGCAGCAACTGACGGTGCTATGCCCCAGACTCGTGAGCACATTCTTCTTGCACGCCAAGTTGGTGTGCCGAAGATTATCGTCTTCCTCAACAAGGTAGACATGGTTGACGACAAAGATCTTATTGACCTCGTTGAAGCTGAAGTAAAAGAGCTCCTTGCTAAGCAAGGCTACACGGACGCTCCGGTTATCAAGGGCTCAGGTCTCAAAGCACTTGAGAGCACCGACCTTAGCTCTGAATGGTCTCAAAAGGTGCTTGAGCTTGTAAAAACGCTCGATTCTTACCTTCCGATGCCGACTCGCGAAGTCGACAAACCGTTCCTTATGCCGGTTGAAGACATCTTCTCAATCGAAGGTCGCGGCACCGTAGTTACCGGCCGCATCGAGCGCGGAAAGGTAAAAGTAGGCGAGGAAGTCGAAATTGTCGGTCTCTTCCCAACAACCAAAACTACCATCACAGGTATCGAAATGTTCAACAAATCACTTGATGAAGGTTTGGCAGGCGACAATGCCGGCATCCTTCTTCGCGGTACTAAAAAAGAAGACGTCCACCGCGGACAAGTGCTTGCAAAGTCTGGTTCAGTAACTCCGCACACTGACTTTGAAGCCGAGGTATACATCTTAACCAAAGACGAAGGAGGCCGCCACACGCCGTTCTTCACGGGCTACAAACCGCAGTTTTATGTCCGCACCACGGACGTAACCGGAGAAGTAACACTGCCTTCAGGAACCGAGATGGTTATGCCGGGCGACACAATAACTTTCAACGTTAAGCTTGTAGCACCGGTTGCGCTTGAAGCACAGACTCGCTTCGCCGTTCGCGAAGGAGGTAAGACCGTAGGCGCAGGTGTTGTAACGAAGGTTGTTGCGTAGGGATAATCTAATGGCTGAAACTAGCACAGTAAAAAAGACAAAGGCACCGGCAGCGAAACCTGCTCGTGCGGCAGCGGGAGCACCTAAGGCAGCTGCGCGTCCGCGCAAAGCCGCGGCTCCTGCTGCACCTCAACGGTTGCGCATTAAAGTGCGCGCGTATGAGCACAAAGTACTCGACGCATCCGTTAAGCAAATTCTTGATACGGCGCTTCGCTATGATGCAAAAGTTGCTGGCCCTATACCGCTTCCGACCGAAATAAAAAAATATACCGTTAATCGTTCGACCTTCATCTACAAGAATGCGCGCGAGCAGTTTGAAATGCGCATTCACAAGCGTATCATCGACATTCTCGACCCATCTGCAAAGGTGATTGAGGCGCTCACGAACCTATCTTTGCCCTCGGGCGTTACGATCGACGTAAAAATGGCTTAGCGAAGCTAAGACATTTTTACAAATAAAAAAGAATGGCTTTTTTGAAAAACCCGCCGAAAGGCGGTTTTTTCTTGCATATTTTGAAAGGGTAGGGTAGAGTATGCGGGACTCTATTACATAGGGTTGTTCACGTCCCCTCGGGGACCAATAAACAACATCATGAAATTCTTGCTAGGCACAAAAGGGGCCATGACTACCGTCTATACCGAAGACGGTCGCGCGTATGCGGCGACTGTCATTGTTGCTACCCCGGCAACCGTCACTCAAATTAAAACCAAAGAAAAAGAGGGTTACTCGGCAGTGCAGATAGGTGCTATTGAGGGAAAAGAATCTCACATTAACAAAGCACAGATCGGCCATGCTAAAGGTAAGGCGCTCAAACACTTCCGCGAGCTTAACCTTAAAGGAAAGGCAGCCGATGTAGAGGTAGGCGCGACTATCGACCTTTCCGCATTTGCAGTTGGCGAAAAGGTGCAGGTCTCTTCAATTACGAAAGGCAAAGGCTTCCAAGGTGTTATTAAACGCCACGGCTTTCACGGAGGTCCACGCAGTCACGGTCAAAAGCACTCTGAGCGCTCACCGGGTTCTATCGGAGGCTCAGGTGGACGCGCCGGTGGTCGTGTTGCAAAAGGTATGCGCATGGGTGGCCGCATGGGAAGCGATCGTGTTACCGTTCGCAATTTGCCGATCCTTCAGATAATCCCTGAAACCAACGAGCTTGTTATTGCAGGAGCAATACCAGGGAGAAAGGGAGCTCTCGTAGAAATACGAGGCTAATGAATGCGAGTTTACGAGTGAAAACCAGTATGGCAACAAAAACTACAACAAAAAAAGTTACAGAAAAAAAAGTTCCTGCTTCTGGCGGTATGGAAGCTTCCGTATACAACATGCAAGGAAAGGAGGCAGGGAAGATAACACTTCCTGAGTCTCTCTTTGGTTTGTCCTGGAATGCCGACTTGGTGCACCAGGTTGTAACCTCAATGCAGGCAAACGAGCGCAATCCTATTGCCCACACCAAAGACCGCGGCGAAGTGCGCGGCGGCGGCAAAAAGCCGTGGGCGCAAAAGGGCACAGGTCGCGCGCGCCACGGTTCTTCTCGCTCACCAATTTGGAAAGGAGGCGGTATTACGCATGGTCCGCGCAACGACAAAATTTATGCACGTAAAATAAACCGTCAGATGAAGCAGAAGGCGCTTCTTGTGGTACTTTCGCGCAAATACAAAGACGGTGAAATTATTTTCGTTGACTCGCTAGAAATGAAGGCTCCGAAAGCAAAAGACGCAAAGGTCATGCTCTCGGCACTGGGCGGTGTATTTTCAGGAATGAACAAAAAGTCGAATGCAGCGCTTCTCGCACTTCCGCGCGCAGATATGCCTACTTCAAAGAGCTTCCGCAATTTCGGCAACATTACGGTTGATGAAGCTCGCAACTTAAACGCGCTCTCGATCCTCAAGGCAAAGTATCTTGTTATCGCAGAGCCTCAGACTGCCTTTGATATGCTTAGCTCCAAGAAAGTTGCACAGACAAAATAAATCATATAGAAATTTTATGAAAAATTTATATAATCGTCGTCCGTTCGGAAATGAAAACAAGCTTTCATTTCTCTCACTTAACTAGATTATGAACAAAACCCCATCACATATTCTTCTTTCGCCCCGCATCACAGAAAAGGGTGCGTACTTAGCCGAACATGGCGCATATGTTTTTAATGTTGCAAAAAATGCGAACAAAAAAGAAATTGCAGATGCGATCCAGACTGTATTTAAAGTAACCCCTCGTCGCGTTACCGTTGTTGCTATTCCGAGCAAAAAAGTTCAGACCCGCGGTACAAACCGCACAGGCAGAAGCGGCGGCGGAAAGAAAGCGTATGTCTATCTTAAAAAAGGAGAGACAATCGAAATAGTATAAAGAACGCATATGAAATCCTATAGACCATATACAAAATCGCGCCGCCACATGAGCACTGTCTCGTTTAGGCAAGAGCTCACTGCAAGCGAGCCTCATAAAGCGCTCATCGGCCGCGGCAAGCGTGGCGTAGGCCGCAACAATGCGGGCCGCATTACGGTGCGCCACAAAGGAGGAGGTCATAAACGCTTGCTTCGCGATGTGGATTTTTCATACAACAAACTAGTCCCAGCAGTTGTAGAGACTATCGAATACGATCCTAACCGCTCTGGTTTTATTGGCCTCTTGCGCTACCGCGATGGGGAGAGACGCTACGCGCTCTTGCCGCAATCGACAAAAGTAGGGGACACTATTGAAAGCGGAGAAAAGGCTGCTCCTACCCCAGGCAACCGTTTGCAGCTGAAAAACATTCCGATAGGCGCATTTGTATATAACGTAGAACTTAAGCCTCAAAACGGCGCGAAGCTCGGCCGTGCTGCGGGGACCCATATTGAAGTTGTTGCGCGCGATGGGGGGTATGCCGATCTTAAAATGCCTTCAAGCGAAGTGCGTAAAGTACTTGAAACCTGCTTTGCCACAATAGGCGAAGTTTCAAATCCCGAGAACAAATTGGTGCGCATTGGTAAAGCAGGAAGGAGCCGATGGCTCGGTATCCGCCCAACGGTGCGCGGTACCGCTATGAACCCGGTAGACCATCCGTACGGCGGAGGTGAAGGCCGGCAGGGAAGAGGCTTGCGACGTGCCAAGAGCATGTGGGGCAAACCAACAGGCAAAGGTCAGAAGTCTCGCACGCCTAAGAAGTACTCAAATTATTTGATTGTCAGTCGTCGCAAAGTAGGTAAGCGCAGGAAGCAGGCGTAAAACGTTGCGCCGCTCGGCGCGGTATAAGTAAGGGAACACTTATCCCTTGCGCCGAGAGTACTCGGCATAAGTGTTCCCTTATACCCCACCCACCTAGTCCCCCGACCCCCGCTTAAGGCACCAAAGGTTCCTTACGTCGAAGTCTCCTATCATCCTCCTGACGCGGGGGACTAGGCCTTGTGTTATCCACAAGGCAACCTTGCGGGAGTTATAAGTAGGAATACACTAATAAGCAACAGGGCACTCAGCGAAAGCTGGGTGCTCTTTGCGTTTTTTAAATATGAAAAAAGTTCCAACCGAAACAGCCTTCTATGCCCTTTGGGGGGCAGTATGCGCTATAGCGATGGCGTTTTCGGCCGAATTTACCGTACCGGGCACTTCTGTTGCCCTTGCACAAGGATTTGTTGAGAATATTGTGCCGCAGCAGCTTATGGCGGGAGTCTTAAACAGCAGTAATAGTTTTGGCAATTCTTACAATACTTCAGCGAACTTCAGCACGCCCGCTAAAACAACCCTTAACGTCCCAAGCAATTACAGCGGCACAAGCCCCAGCGGACAGAAGTACACAACGACAAGTGCGAACGCTCCGGCGGGCGGCTTCAGCTCGGCCTCAAAGGATCTATATGGAAATTACGGAAGTCTAGAGGTTAACAGTAATGGCAGTAATAATAATGCCTACGGTGGCGCAGTAAATTATACTGGCGGTGGAGATTATGGGACTAATAGCAATGGAAGCGCACGGGGGTCTCAGTCGGCTGCCCAACCAAATGGTGGCAATAGTAATGAAGAAACAGCTGCACGGGCATCAACACCAAGTAGTGCTCCAAAATCTACAAATTCAACTACCAACAACCCTTCAAACAGCCTTAGTCCGAGTGCCCCACAAGGTGGGGTGAATAACACTAGCGCCACTGTAAAAATACCTCAGGTAACGGTGGGCCCACAATACCCACCAGGTAATGGTATTGGTGCACAGGCTTTGATTATTCCAGGTTATACCGGATCGGGTATTGGTCAGTCTAATTTGATAGGAAGGCAAACGGTCGGTGCAAAAGCTAATCCAAATAATCTATCCTCACAAGTAATAGAAAATAATAAAATTCAGCCAAGCCTTGAAGCATTTAACATCTATGCACAGACTGGCTACTCGGTCGGAGTTGGTCCTACTGGCCAGGCAACCCTTACCCAAACGGCTGCGCGAAGCAGCACATTCGATAGCATCTACGGCTCGGCCGCTCCTGCAAAAAAGCCTGTAGCACCCTATGACCCTCTACGTGGTATCGCTAACCAAGGGGTGCTTGCCTCTAATGCCGGAAATCGGGTAGATGGCGTTTTCAATGTCGTTGGTTCATCGGATGTAATAAGCGATCGGCTTCCTACAGCTTCAGCCCGTGCGAATCCTTTAAATAATCCTTCAAACAGTCTTAGTCCGACTGCCCCGCAAGGAGGCGTTACCAGGAGTAATCCAACTAGTGGCGGTTCATTAAATAATGTAATAGCTGCAAGCGATAGTCTTTCTTACTATCGAGACGACCCCCTTAACGGAGGATCAACACATATTGTGAGTCCAACCAAGACCGTTGTGCCGATTGCAAATACACCACCTGAGCAGACCTATGCCACCTATCGGGTGGACACCTCCTTCAATCTTGTTGACAATTATGCCAAGGACATACTACCTACACCAGTTAATACCGTACGAGTAACAAGCGACAAAGATGGCAGCAATATAAAAATAGCAGCTCTAGAAACAGGAGCTGCAGTCAACCCACAAGCTGTCAAAATGACGCTCAATGGTGGGTTCTCTACCGCGCTCCATTCGGTGGCAACGGCGGATATCCCTTCGGGGACATTTGATGCGGGAGCTATATCCAAGATTAAGGCTGAAGCAAAAGTAAACCCAGACCCTGCGGTAAGAGCAGTGGCTACTGCGGCCGCAGATAAAATCGTTCCAGGTATGAACAGGGGAGAAGCTCTTGCGGCAATTAGCAACACGCAAACTACTGTCAATAAGAGTTTAGATGGTGCGGCTCAGGTAGCCGCAGCCGAAGGCAAGGGAATTTCCGATTTTAATATAGCGCTTAACTCAACAAGCGCAGTTCCAGCAACTGCAAAACCTTTATCAGCTGTTGCGGAGGCAAGTGTACCTCTCATAAATCAAGTCGCCACAAGAAGTCCTTCGCTCCCTAGTGCTGCTACCAAGAGCGTCGAAGCGCGCGTTTCTCCGGAAACGGCCGCCAAATATGTGGCCGCTGCGAATGTCGCAAAGCTCGACTCGCATCTCGAGAGGAATAGCAGTGCGAACGATATCGCCGACGTAAAATTAGTGCAAACGTACCTTAAGGCCACAGGTCACTATACAGGCAACATAGACGGAGACTTTGGGCCCCTGACAGAACAAGCAGTCAAAAGTTATCAGGCAAGCAAAGGTATTGATGTGGTGGGCAAGGTAGGTCCGCAAACAAGGGCCGCACTTGCCAATGACGCAGCTAATATCGAAAGGGCAATGTTTATGGAGCTCCAACGAAATCTTGGAGTTGCACAGAGTGGCGTCCTTGATACTAAAACAAAAGCTGCACTCGATGCGGTACTTTCCCCGTCGCCAAGCGCAGGAGTAGGTACGACTGCAACGAGAGCAACTCAGCCTGCTCCTGTTTCTTCAAGTATTGGGTCTGGACTGCGGCCCGTAGGTTTTCTCAACGCTTCTTTGCCGTTTATTTCGTCGGGACAGAATGTCACGTTGCAATGGTCTGGCATCAATGCTAAATCGGTAAAGATAACTGACAGCGCTACGGGAGCGATAATCCTTGGCCCCGGCTCGGGGAGCAAAACAGTCTCGCCGCAGATCACAACTATTTATACGGCTCTCTTTATAGGAGATGAAGGTCAGACTTCCGGGCCTTCTATAACCAGCGTACGGGTCAGATAAGGCTTATTTGACTCCTTTCTCCTTATCCTGTATTATCTTTTGACTCCCGCTCGGGCGGGTTTTTACTTGCAAAGCCCGGGGTAGAGTATAAAAAGATGGCGCGATCGCTCAAAAAAGGTCCCTATGTGGATGCAAAGCTTCTCAAGAAAATTGAGGGGAAAAAGCCTCAGACTGCTGAGACTATTCGCACATGGGCGCGCCGCTCACAAATTGCTCCTGAGATGGTAGGTTTTAAATTTGGCGTCTACAACGGCAAAACTCACATCGATGTCCTTGTTTCAGAAGACATGGTGGGGCACCGATTGGGCGAATTTTCTCCAACGAAAAGGTTCACCCGCCACGGCGGTAAGATGCAGAAAGAGATGGAAACCAAGGCTAAGGAGGCTGAGATCGCTGCAGCACAGGCGGCTAAAGCAGCAACTGACGCATCGGCAAATAAAAACCCAGCCGGCAAAAAATAGAGAATTTCAATGTATGACAGATGCAAGCGCACAACTTAAAAATTACCGACAGTCGCCTAGGAAAGTGCGTCTTGTGGCAGATCTTATCCGCGGCAAATCAGCCGAGCGCGCTCTCGATATTTTAGGAGTGCTACCTAAGCGCGCGTCAGAGTCGATGATGAAATTGCTTCGTTCAGCAGTTGCCAATGCGAAGGGAAAAGGCTTTGAAGCCAGCGACTTGTATATTTCGCGCATTGAGGTTAACGGAGGAATAGTATTTAAGCGCTCCATGCCTCGCGCGCGCGGCCGTTCCAGCATGATCAAGAAAAAGACGAGCCATATAACACTCGGCCTTTCCAAAAAAATAGCGCCTAAAAAAGCGGTTGCCGCACAATAATATGTCAAAGATAGTTAATCCATATGCTCATCGGTTAGGGATATTGCGCGACTGGCGGCATCGCTGGTTTGCAAGCGGTCCTCGTTACCAGCAGTACCTTAAAAGCGATATTTTGCTGCGCGAATTTTTGATACGCGAGCTGCGCGGCATGTATATCGGCGGTATTGAAATCGAGCGCAATGAAAAGACACTCCGCATTGTTATAAAAACATCCCGCCCAGGACTTATTATTGGCCGCAGCGGAGAAGGCTCAACGAAGCTTCGCGCTAAGGTGAGCTCATTCCTAGCGAAACGCAAGCTCCATGCGCCTGACATAAAACTCGATATCGAAGAGATCCGCTCGCCTGAAAGTAACGCCGCAATTGTGGCCTACATGGTTGCCGAAGGGCTCGAAAAGCGTATGCCGTTTCGCCGCGTATTGAAGCAGACGATTGAAAAGGTTATGGCAAACCGCGACGTAAAAGGCGTGCGTATTGCCGTTGCTGGAATGCTCGGCGGAGGTTCAATGTCG
Organism: Candidatus Parcubacteria bacterium; assembly: GCA_014379165.1. Classification (GTDB taxonomy): domain Bacteria; phylum Patescibacteriota; class Minisyncoccia; order Phycocordibacterales; family SBAW01; genus GWA1-54-10. Next base: position 3,483 of record JACMMG010000014.1, on the reverse strand, counting down.
CGCACTGAAGAACTTAAGAAAGGCCGCATCCCGCTTCAGACATTCCGCTCTGATATCGACTACGCGCGCGAACGCGCAAACCTGCCTCTTGGCGTCATTGGTATCAAGGTATGGATTTGTCGCGGTGAAGTCTTTAGCGTTAACGCTAAAGATAAATAAAATAGCGCTGCGATTGTAAAAAATATGTTATTCCCAAAGAAAGTAAAATTTAGAAAGTGGCACACGATGCGCCGGAACCCCAAGCGCGCTATGGTAGCGTCGCGCGGCATTACGGTGGCCTTTGGGAGCCATGGGCTTAAAGCAACAACGCACGCACGGCTGCGCAGCAACCAGCTTGAGTCTGCTCGCAAAGTAGTCGTACGTAGTCTCGGCAAAACCGGCAAGATGTGGCTGCGAGTATTTCCTGACAAGCCTTTTACCCAAAAGCCGCCTGAAGTGAAACTCGGCAAAGGAAAGGGAGATCCGGTTGGTTATGAAGTTGAAATCTGGCCGGGCCGCATTCTTTTTGAAGTAGATGGAGTGGCAGAAGCAGCAGCAATTGAGGCGCTTGCTAAGGCGGGGAAGAAGCTTCCGCTTAAGACTAAGGTCGTGGCACGCGCACATGCATAGTCAGAAGTTTACTTCTGGCAAATAAAAAGAAATATGGCAAAGAAAACTACACTCAAAACCAACACTCCCGAGGAACTTCAAAAGTTTGTCGAGGACAAACGCGAAGCATTGCGGGTCTTGTCATTTGCGGCAAGTGGTAGTAAAAATCGCAATGTAAAAGAAGCAAAGATGCTCCGCAAAGACGTGGCACGGGCACTCACCGAGATAACCGCACGTAAAGCAAAATAACTATATGGAAACAAAAGCAACACATAAAAAGACGTTTCGCGGCACAGTAGTGTCCGATAAGATGCAGGAAACTGTAGTGGTTTCCGTATCTCGCTACGTAAAGCATCCGAAGTATAAAAAATACATAAAACTCACCAAAAAGTTTCATGTACACAACGCAGGCAACCGAGCCAAAGAAGGGGAGACCGTTACGATCCGCTCGTGCAGGCCGTTGTCCAAGACAAAGTCATTCGAGATCGTTTTTGAATAAACTACCATGATCCAACCTCGCTCATTCGTCACAATTGCAGACAACTCCGGCGCCAAGATCGGGCGTATTTTCAAAGTGCTCGGATCAAGCAAGAAGCGCTATGCGCAGATTGGTGAGGTTGTTGTGCTTTCTGTGCAGGTTGCAGAACCGCGCAAGCAAGCGAAGAAAAAAGACGTCCTGCGCGCTGTTGTGGTGCGCCAGAAGCAACCTTTCCGCCGCAAGGACGGCTCGTATATCCGTTTCGACGAGAATGCAGTTGTTATTATCGAAGGAACCGGCAAGAGCCCGCAAGAACCGAAGGCGGGACGTATCTTTGGCCCTATACCCCGAGAGCTTCAGGAGCTTGGCTATCAGACAATAATTTCCCGCGCCCCTGAGGTGGTGTAAATTTTTTTTATGACTAAACTCCATGTTAAAAAAGGCGATACCGTTACTGTTCTTTCCGGAAACGAGAAGGGAAAGAGTGGCAAAATAACCCGCGCATTCCCGAAAACGAGTATGGTGGTGGTGGAAGGCATCGGCATGCGTAAAAAGCACCAGAAGCCAAGGCGCGAAGGCCAGAAGGGTCAGATAATCGACAAGCAATTTCCTATACACGCAAGCAAAGTAGCGCTTTCCGGAGAAAAGAAGGCAACTAAGAAGAAAAAGTAAATATGTCTAAACTACTTCAAGATCAGCAAAAAACGGTGTTTACTTCGCTCAAAGAACAATTTGGGTGGAAGAATGCCATGCAGATGCCCCGCATAGAAAAGGTGGTTGTTGCGGTGGGTGTGGGACGCATGGCTAAAGAGAAGGGGAAGACCGAACTCGTTGCAGACCGTTTGCAAAAAATCACCGGCCAGAAGCCAATTGTGCGCGGTGCTAAGAAAGCTATCGCAACATATAAAACCCGCATTGGAGATCCGGTAGGCTACCAGGTGACACTTCGCGGTAAACGCGCGCAGGATTTCCTTAACCGCTTGATTCACATTGCGCTACCTCGTACGAAAGACTTCAAAGGCATCACTACAACCGCAGTAGATGAGATGGGCAATTATACGCTCGGCATGAAAGAGCACTCGGTGTTCCCCGAAACCGCAGACGAAGAGCTCAAAGATGTTTTTGGTTTAGCGGTAACAGTTGTAACCACAGCAAAAAACAAAGACGAAGCAAAACAATATCTCACTCATCTGGGCTTTCCGTTTAAAAAGTAGCGAAGCTATTTTTTAAACTAATACAAAAGAAGAAGTAAGGGTTGCAAAGAATTTGTTTTTTGACAGCACTAGATTTTAGTGGTAATTTTTGGTTATCCAATTAGATAGGACTTTTCCTATCCAAACAGGAGGACGTTCTTCATGCCCGAACTTTTTCCGCCCCACGTTGCAATTCTTCGCACCAGCATCAGCTTTCACAATGAGCTCCGGACACCCAGCGGGCTGGCCAAGTACACTGGCTGCATCGCGCCTATCTGGTGCCTTCGCCTTGACGACAGGGAAACGGCGAGGACAATGCTTGAGGCGATCGACTCCCATATCGGCCCCCTGCGCGGCTGTTGCTGGGAATACGGCGCCGCCGCAGCGGACTCTCTCGAGGAGCTGCGCGAGCGCTTCGTGGAAAATCACCGCGACCTTCTCGGCGACGTGGCCCCCTATATGCCACATCCAGTGGTGATTGGGACTGGCAGCAACGCTACTGCCGGCAACCGCTACGCGAACGCATAACGGGTGATGGAGTCGCAAGCATGGGGCCGTCCTTCGGGGCGGCCTTTTCTTTTATATTTTTTGCAAAGCATCCTTCTCGGAAGGGAAATACCAAAAAACGTCCAAATATTTTTCCGGAACATCTATCAAGAAGCAATGGTTACAGAATAGATTTATGTTTTAGAAAGCGAGGCTGTTTGTTTGTTCAATTTGAACCATCCACATACTTGGTTCATGTTTCTCTGCTATCATGCAGATTATGAAAAAATTCTTGGCTATATATTTGGGCTCGGGTAACAAAATGAAGGAGTGGCAGCCGAAGGAAGGTGAAATGGAGGCCGCGATGCAGGCGTGGTCGAAATGGGCGACAGACAATTCCGCGAATATTGTTGATCAAGGTTCCCCCTTAGGCAAAACGAAACACATCGACAAAAGTGGCATCACGGATACTCACAACGAGCTTGGTGCCTGGACGGTAGTGCAGGCCGAGTCATACGAGGCTGCGGCCCAGATGTTTGAGAATCATCCGCACTTTACGATGTTTCCTGGAGAATCGGTGGAGATTATGGAATGTCTCCCGATGCCAAAGATGTAGGCAATATCTCTTGTTTTTGCAGCAGTAATAAAGTAGATATTAGATTTTGTAAGGCCCGGACGGAGGTCCGGGCCTCTTTGGTGAGTATGAGTTTTGCTGCTTCGACTATCGCCCCTTCTTCC
>JACMMG010000013.1 GCA_014379165.1 Candidatus Parcubacteria bacterium | reverse complement strand
GCAAAAAATATCCCTGACCACAAATTTTGTATGCTACAATTTTTATATGTACTTTTCGGCTGGGACGTTAGAGCTCGTTAGTTTTTTTTCTTACTTTTTTCAAGAACTAGGTGTAATGCTTGCAGTTGGTGGCATGACGGTCATCTTGGCTTTGTATTTAGCAGCGGTACGTGACGGAGCTGTGGAGGTCAGCGAAAATCGGCTTGCTCGTGCTGCGTTCGCTATCCTTTTTCTTGGAGTCGTTATCATGATCCTCTCGGGTGGTAGTGCTACCGCACTCCATTTTTATCTAAGTGAAGAGAACACCATACTTACGCCAGTATACCTTTTTAAGTGGGGGCTCATTGCTTTCTTGGCTGCACTTGCAATTTATCAACGCTCTTCGCCGCTTACTCATTACTTTTCGCTCGGTTTTGCAGGTGCAAGCTGGTATGCGCTTTTTGTTTTGCATACCGTAGCCCCCATTCTTTCGTGGATGGATCTCGGTATTTTGTACGTGGCAGGAGTAACCGGGTTTATGTTTATGTGGACGGCCCTCGTTTATATGATGAGAAAAGGGTCGAACGCGGTTCCCATGAAGTCGGTCAAAATAGGCTACAACATCAAACCAACTTCAATGATATTTAAAACCAAGCCTGCTTCGCCGGTTGTCACGTTTACACCTATTCCTCTTAAGCCTGTTGCAAAAGCTCCGGCAGTACCACCGGTGCCTGCAGCTGCCGCAGCACCTGTTCCTCATAAACCGGCATCTGTGCCTCCCCTTAGCATACCCAAGCCGGTTATTACCCCTCACGAGCCTCTTTTACACGCGACTACGACTTCTTCCACTCTTTTGCCACCTCCACCATCTATTCCTCAAAAACCGCACGAAGCCGAGCCCATAAAAGATCCTGATGCGTCTCCGGATCTTCCGGCAATCCGGGTAATGCCTCGTACGCCAGGCGATGTGGGGGGCGAAAACCGTGCGTCAGTTGTTAAATTTGATTCCGACGGTTCAGTCGGAGCTCCGGGTAAAGCGTCGAGGTTGAAATAAAATAATATGAGTTTTTTTCACGATCGCAGAAAGAAGAAAATACTGATCCTTATCGGGCATCCAGATGTAACAGAAACGCTTTCGGCGGAGTTGGCTCTTTTGTATGAAACAGCTGCGGTAAAAGCCGGACATGAAGTTAAAAAAGTTCATCTCGGAGAATTAAAATTTGACCCCATATTGCACAAAGGATATAAAACAATTCAAGAACTCGAGCCTGACCTGAAAAAATTGCAAGAAACAATCAACTGGTGTGACCATTTTGTGCTGGTATATCCAAACTGGTGGGACACGATGCCAGCCTTACTGAAAGGCTTGTTTGACCGCATATGGCTACCGGGCTTTGCGTTTAATATGCGCAAGACAAACCAAGGCACGCCGGCTTTCGGCTGGCGCAAGCGGCTGAAAGGAAAGAGTGCGCGGGTTGTTGTACTTTCAGGCACATTGCCACTTTTCATCTTCCTTTTATTCGGCGACTATACCAATGAAATAAAGCGGGGAATATTATGGTTTGCAGGCTTTAAAACGAAAGTCTCGCGGTTTGGTCCTACCGAAAAGGCTCCCGAATGGAAGAAAAACGAATGGCGTAAAAAAGTAATGCGTCTGGGAATGTTAGGGGAGTAGAAAAAACCGTCCTCACCTCAACACGTCAAAAACTAAAAGACAAATTGATTACGTATTTACCTATTCGCTCGAATAGGTAAATACGTGAAAATTAAAATTGCATCCAGAGGTTATAAGAGACGGATAATACTTACCGCCGCTTCGGGCACCTCAGGGTGCAGTTCGAAGATCATATAATTTCTGCGTTGTTCTTTGGTGAGGATTTCTGTAGAGGTAAGAAGGGCGAGATGTTTCGAGGTCGCCTTAAACGAGATGTTAAGTTCTTCAGCAATCCTGCCCACAGAAGCCCGCTTCTTGTTTTTTAAAAAGCGAATTATCACAAGACGTCGCGCATTCCCAAGCGCCTTGAGAACTCGTTCAAGTTTTTTATCTTTGGTATGCATTGCAAGGCCATATTGAACTATTCGATCGAATAAGACAATAGGGCAAGAGATTGGATGAAAAATATCCAAAATCGGGGTATAACCATAGAGATATGGCTTTAAGTATTGGTATCGTAGGGCTCCCAAATGTAGGGAAGTCGACCCTGTTTAACGCACTCACCAAAAAGAGTGTGCTTGTAGCGAATTATCCATTTGCAACCATTGACCCTTCGGTCGGAGTGGTTGCGGTACCCGATGAACGGCGTGAAAAACTTGCTCAATTTTCAAATTCCAAAAAAGACGTACCTGCTGCCGTTGAATTTGTCGACATCGCAGGTTTGGTAAAAGGAGCAAGCGAGGGTGAAGGGTTGGGCAACCAGTTCCTTTCACATATTCGCGAAGTAGACGCTATTGCGCACGTGGTGCGTGTTTTCGATAACCCGAACATCGGGCACGTTGAAAGCCAAGTTGATCCGCTGCACGACATTGAGCTTATTAATACGGAACTCCAGCTTGCCGATATGGAGCAGGAAGAGAAAAAGAAGAAGCCGACTACGGAAGAAATTAAAAAGCTTTCACAAAAGCCGATGCTCTATGTCTTAAACAAAGAAAGTGGCGGACATAACTTAGATGAAATGAACGATGGTAGATGGGAGCGGCTCATGGAATTCTTCCAAAAGACAAACGCAACGTATGTTGTTGTCGATGCGGGTGTAGAAAGCGAATTGCGTGAATTACACTCAGAGGACAAAATATCGTTTAGGAAAGAGTACGGGGTGTTTGATGATGGCGTCAATGCGCTTATTCGCAAGGGTTACGAGCTTCTGGGCCTCATGAGTTTCTTTACAACCGGCGAAGACGAAACCCGCGCATGGACTATTAAAAACGGCTCGACAGCTCCACTAGCAGGTGCCGCGATACATAGCGACTTTCAAGATAAATTTATTAGAGCAGAAGTTATAGAGTGGAATAAACTTTTGGAAGCAGGTTCACGGGCGGCTGCTCGAGAAAAAGGATGGATACGAACGGAAGGGAAGGAGTACGTCGTTCGTGATGGTGATACCATTGAATTTTTGCACGGGTAAATGTAAAACGCCGCCGGGTCCAAAAGAGGACTCGGTGGCGTTGGTGTGCTGGTCTCGACTATTTGTGATGTTCGAGACCGCGCGTCAGTGCATCCATGTGGCTGTCGACGAGGTTGATCGCCCCGATCGCAGCGCTGGTAGTGAGACCAACTGCGATCACCACGCACCAAATAAACGTTCTCATGGCTTTCTCCAAGGTTCAGTCCACATCCGTAGTCAGTTACCATTATACACCCAAAGGTACATTTTGTCAAGTGTTACCAATAGGGCCTATTTGGGGTTATCCTGTATAGGTAATTAAGTCTTCATTTATTCGTCTTATTAGAAAACCTGATTTTTATGGACAAACCAAAAACTACCCCCAAGGATTTCTTTTTATGGGCTGGTGCGATGCTTACACTGTATGGCGGTGTTGTTGCGTTCATTGCGCTTATTTTCAATTACATTAACTACGCGTTTCCGGACCCGCTTCGCTATTGGGGCGACCCGTACCAAGGCGGCATTTCCTACCAGATGGCGTCGCTTATTGTGCTTACACCGGTATTTCTTTTGCTTATGCGGTTTATTCGACGCAGTATAAAAAACGATTCCACTCGCCGTGAAATTTGGGTGCGACGTTGGGCACTCTTTCTTACCGTCTTTCTTGCTGGTGTAACTATTGTTGTTGACTTAATAGTTCTTCTAACAACATTCCTGCAAGGCGAAGAACTTACTATTGCCTTTTTACTTAAGATCGCAGTCGTATTGCTTGTCGCAAGCGCAGGCTTCATGCACTTCTTGGCCGATTTGTGGGGCTATTGGGAGCAATACCCAGAGCGCGCGCGATGGATCAACTACGGAGTAGGCCTTCTTGTCATTCTCACGATTCTTGCAGGCTTCTTTATCGTTGGCACTCCCGCTCAAGCTCGTCTTATGCGCTTTGACACGCAAAAAGTAAACGACCTGCAATCTTTGCAATCGCAGATCGTCTCGTACTATCAGCAAAAGCAGACGCTTCCAACGACGCTAGCGAATCTTAACGACCCACTATCGTACTTCTCAGTGCCAATGGATCCGCAAACTGGAGAGAATTACGAGTATCAAAAAACAGGCGATCGCTCATTTACGTTATGCGCACAATTTAACGCCGAAGACAGCAGCAATCGCGGTATGGGTTCACGTGCAATAATGCCAACAATGTACGGGGTAAACGACAACTGGAAGCATAGCGCAGGCCGACAGTGTTTTGAGCGCACAATAGACCCAGAGCTCTATCCGCCGTTTACAAAGCCTGTAGCTTTCTAAAAGACGACTATTGAAGTTGTAGGTGATTCGATGTACTGTTTCCTTCGATCTTGCACGGAGGAGACAATGCAAAATGATTTCGCAGCCGAGAGGGTAAAGCGCGATCCAGCGCTCTGCCTTCTACACCCGGATGGGACCTGGAAGACAGTCGTAGAGATGAAGGGAGAAGCCGTCCAAAAAGCCCTCGAGGCTATGGATGGCGATAAGCTGGCCACAGCTAAGTGCTTGGGTATTGAGCTCAATACCCTGAATCAGTGCTTGCTATAAGCCACCTTTCCAGAATAAATGACCGCTAATCGCCCCGACGTGCCGGGGCGATTTCTTTTTTAAGATTGTGTGGTACTTTGTATATCAATGTCTGCCCGATACGACCATACAAAAATAGAAAAAAAATGGCAGGAAATTTGGGAGAAAGAGAAGCCTTTTACCGCCAATGATGACTCCACAAAACAAAAGGAGTATGTTCTCGATATGTTTCCGTATCCTTCCGGATCAGGAATTCATTTAGGACATGTTGAAAATTATACGGGTACCGATATCTACAGCCGTTTTAAACGCATGCAAGGCTATGACGTTCTTCACCCTATGGGGTGGGATGCTTTTGGTCTGCCTGCGGAAAATTATGCGATTAAGTCAGGAATTCCGCCTCAAAAAACTACTGACGATGCAATAGAGAATTTCCGCAAACAAATCAAAGCGCTGGGGCTTTCATATGACTGGTCACGCGAAATAGGCACCCATACGCCGGAGTATTACAAATGGACGCAATGGTTTTTTCTGTTTCTATATAAAAACGGCCTTGCGGAAAAACGCATGGCGAAGGTTAATTGGTGTCCTAAAGACCAAACCGTGCTCGCCAATGAACAAACCATAAGCGAAACAGGCGAAAAAGGGGTATGTGTGCGCTGCGGCACTAAGGTCATTCAAAAAGACTTAGAGCAGTGGTTTTTTAAGATTACAGACTTTGCGGATGCACTTATTGATGATCTAGAAGACGTCGACTGGCCAGAATCAACAAAAATTAACCAGCGCAACTGGATAGGCCGCAGCGAAGGAGCGGAAATAGATTTTCCAATAGCAGGAAGGGAGGAAAAAATAACAGTCTTCACTACTCGGCCGGATACGCTTTTTGGGGCAACATATATGGTGCTTGCCCCTGAACATAGCTTAGTAGAAGTCTTGGCAACCCAAACACAAAATGTCAAAGAAATAAAAGAATATG
>JACMMG010000002.1 GCA_014379165.1 Candidatus Parcubacteria bacterium | reverse complement strand
GAAAATTCGTGTTCAACTCCTTCGATTTTAACTGAAGTGATAGCCGCGCCAGGAAGCGAAGAGAGGATGATGCGGCGGAGGCTATTACCAAGCGTGTGGCCATAGCCCGGATAGAGTCCGTCTATTTCAAAAACACCTTCGCTCTCCCCTTCAGAAACGATGCGGGGTTTGCTAGGCAATGTTATCGAATATTCCATCATATAAAATATGTTTTAACTCGTAATAATTATTTTTAGCGGCTGTAGAACTGGACGATAACAGCCGGACTCCAGGAAAGTTCTGCCTCTGGCACAGTAGGCTCGTTAAGTATTTCAAGTGTCAGGCCGTCACTGCCGATTTTCATCCAGGTCGGAGCTTTCTGTTCAAGCATTGCCTCAGCGCGATTTGCAAAAAGAGGACTCGTGCGACTTCCTTCACGGATTCCAACGGCATCGCCAACCGAGACTTGGTATGAAGGAATCGACATCCGCTTGCCGCCAACAGTTACGTGTCCGTGCGAAACAAGTTGGCGTGCGGCGCGGCGAGTTTTGGTCAAGCCAGCGCGATAAATAACGTTATCAAGGCGGGATTCGAGCTTTGTTACAAGGCCAGTCATAGCAGAAACTCCATGACGTGCCATGGCTTCATGTACGTAGCGAGAAAATTGGGCCTCAGAAAGACCATAGGTAAAGCGAGCCTTCTGTTTTTCAAGAAGCTGCAGGCCGAAAGAGCTTCCACCCCGGCGTGACATACGGCGAGGCGCGCGCGTTTCCGCGAGCTGATATTTTTGCGTCTGGCATTTTTCAAATACCGAGGCGCCCAAACGTTTGCAGATTTTATATTTAGCTCCCACTAACATATAGGATATATGTTAGTGAAATAAAGAAGACATGATTTTTGGTTGAATGTTGTCATAGTGTTTTATACGCGGCGGGCTTTACGAGCGCGGGGACCATTATGGGGCACCGGCGTCTTGTCTTGTATCGAATTCACATGAATCCCCTTGCCTGCAAAAGCGCGTATTGAAGATTCTCTGCCGGCACCTACGCCTGAGACAATAACAGACACTTCTTTAACCCCCATCTGTATCGCTTTATCGCCAAGAAGTTCTCCTACTTTCGCCGCTGCAAAGGGTGTGCCTTTTTTAGCGCCCGCAAAGCCCAGAGAGCCGCTGGAGGACCACAAAACCACATTTCCCGAGGGGTCAGATATAGAGACTTTCGTATTATTATAGGTTGCCTCGACATACATAAGGCCAGCCTCCATTTTGCGCTTGGGTGAGCGTGCCGAAGAGGCCTTGCTTCCGCCAGCCTCGCCTTCGCCCCCCTTTTTGACTATTCGTTTCTTACCCATGGTTGATTTTTAGCGAACGAAGTGAACATAAAAATCACCACCCAGCACTAAAAAGCCGAGTGAAGATGCTTGTAACTCTATAGTATTTTTTAAGTTTTGTCCAATTTTCATACCTGTTGGGAGTTTTGGATTTAGTGCTGGGTTCCAAAGACTATGTCTTTTCCACTTTTCGACGTCCCGAGCCCATTGTCTTGCGGACGTTGCCACGTACAGTTCTGGAATTGGTCTTGGTTCGCTGTCCACGAACTGGAAGTCGGCGGGAGTGTCTTGTACCACGGTATGCGCCGATATCTTTAAGGCGTTTTATGTTTCCGGAAACTTCTCGCTTAAGATCTCCTTCAATTTTCATACTTTCAATGATGCGGCGAATTGCGTTCTCTTCGTCGGCAGTGAGATCGTCAGCTTTTTTGTTTGCATCAACTTTTGCCTGAATGCAAATCGTTTCCCCAAGCGGAATTCCAACACCATACAGCGTTGCAAGTGCAAAAGGGAGACGTTTGTTTGGGATAGTTATACCTGAAATTCTCATATCGTTATAGAAATGTAGTTTTATCCTTGGCGTTGCTTGTGGCGCGGATTGCTGCACGTAACATAAATTCGTCCCTTGCGGCGCACAAGAGTACAGTTAACACACCTCTTTTTGATTGATGCCTTGATCTTCATTTTTATTAGAGCCGGCGCGTAATCCGGCCTTTCCCCCCATACGGGTCCAGTCGCACCAAAACTTTGTCCCCAACGAGGACTTTTATTCGGTGCAAACGCATTTTGCCCGCCAGGTACGCAAGAATCACCTCTCCCGTCTCAAGTTTTACTCGAAACAAGGTATTGGGCAAAGCCTCTTCGACTGTGCCGTTTACTTCAGGTGTTTGTGTATCCATCAGCTAAGAGCGTCTCCAATAGTACTAAAGTCTGGAAAAAGTGTCAACAAAGGGGTTATTGGGAGGCTCCCGCTATTACCGTAATCTTTTGCGGGTCACTCGGGAAGGAGCGCTGCCAGAAGGGGCGGACCTCAGCTTCGGCGCCGGTAATTGCTGGTTCGAATGTTTTAAGGATTGATTCAAATGAAGACTTTTCTTTACCTACAAGCGCTCCTATAAGAGCATTTTGGTCGTATTGCCATATTAGAGTAGGGTTGCCCGAAAACCTCAGATTAAGCACGCCTGTTGGTTTAGTGGTAGAAGCAGTCGCGATATTCAAAGCGGCAGAATTGGTAAAAGTAACCGCTTCGCCATTGTAGCCTGTCACCGTTTTGCGAGCGATAGCAGCAGCGAGGTCGTTTATTTTTACAATTCCAACAGCTGCTGTGGCACTTTGAGAAAGCGTTGCGGTATTATTGGCACCCGGTGTTTGTGCGATATCGGCATATACAATGTCGAACGCACCCGCTATCGGCACAGACCCTTCAGGAATCTGGGAAGAAACTGCGGTAGCAATGGCGCTTTCCAGTTGTGTGCGGAGCATTGTCTGCGCTTTTGTAAGATCACTTGTTGAAACTGACGGTTCTGCTCCTACAAAACCTCCAACAATCGATTTTCCTTCCGCATACATTGTTGTGTACTTAGGGTCCTCTTTGAACCCAGGTATAGTGAAGCGCGTTTCGCCACGGTTATATTCCGCGCCGGGCGAGTCGGCATATACGGTTGCTGAAGTCGAGCCGGGAGTAAGTGTGCCGTTAGCAGCCTTGGTGCCTCCAGGAACCGTTATTGATTGGCGAATACGATAGATTTTTCCATCTGGCGCTTCAAACCGCGTATTTGCGATAAGCCGCTGTACTTCTGTTCCTGCCCCATTGTAGATAGTGATAACCCCAGAAGCTGCCCGTGAGACCTGTTTGGTCCCAGAGGCTTGGACCGAGGTCGTTGCTGCTCGAGTAACAGTCATCGATGTGTATGCGAGTTCCCCTTGCCCCGGATTTATCTTTGCATCCAATGCGGCCGGCGGAGTTACCGTGGCACTGCGAGCGTGGACAGTTATTTTTGCCCCCGCAAAAAGAGTGGAGAGGAGAAGGCCAAGTACTCCAGCAATAACAATGATACCGAGAAGAAGCCAGATAAAAAGTCCGCCTCGTCTGCGGCGACGTCGGGGGATTTGTGGCGTTTGTTGGGGCGCAGTATATTCCTCTTCGTATACTTCTTCTTGTACACGGGGTCTGCGATGTCCCGTTGATATCGGAATATTTCGAATTGACCTGTCACCGCGGGGTACCATATCTTGCATGTTCTTTATTATACTGTACCCCACCTCGCATCAGCAAAGAGACTTGCAAGCATAAGTGGGATATCTGGCTTTTGCGCATGAGCCGCCAGGTAGGGAGTAACATGCCGCTGTGAAAGCGCACGAACCTCGCCACCTTCGGTAAAAATTTCTTGAAGATGCTCGCTCTCAAGCGTTTGTGCAAGCCAATGAGCAAAAGGCTCTTGTGCTACTACGAATACATTTCGTGAGGGATAGTGGTGCAAGAGAGCATGAGCAGCGCTTGCAAATTCTTTAAGCATGTGTGCACAAGTCGCATGCAATGCTTCAGCTGAACGGGAAAACGGGAGGCGCAAAAGAGAGTACGCTTCAGCATCAGATAAACCGTTATGTGCTTTAAGGGTACGCATAATGGTATTGCTTCCAAACGGCAACGTGGCATATCCGCGCACGTTTTCTCCATCGGTAACGCATAATTCGGTTATTTCTGCACTCATGATGCATATAAGGCTATATTCTGTTGCTTCAAAAATACGATGCAGTATTGGCCCTGTTGAAGCGCCAAAAGAGTGAAATGAGACAGGCGAATCACCCATGGCATCTGTATAGAGTCCTTGCATAGAAAGCAGTAGTTCATCGACAGCACTCGTTGAAACTGTCCCCGTATCGTCAAAATCAACATGCGCCCACGGCGAGCGCAAAAATACGGCGCCTCGCTCTACTTTACCTATCGATGACAGAGATTCATTGAGCCGCACGCGAGCTGCAACTTCGCTTGCATGCGCCAGTACCTCGTGCGCAGCTTTTTCGATCTCCTTCATAAGCGAGTCGGCGTCGCGGCTTGGAAGAATGCGGATTTTTTTACGTATTTCGCCAAAGAGTTTTGGCGCATGGTCCGGAGATACTCTGGCAAAGACGCCCCCTACGCTGCCATTTTCAATATCAAGCAGAAGAATTGTCTTTCCTGAGCGCGGTTGTTTCCCAAAAAGCGGAGACATAAGCTTCAGTATATAACAAGAAAAAGTCGAACGTCCGGCAACGCAAGCGTGGCCGGACGTTAAGATAGAAGCTCGAGGATGAAAAGGGGCTCCCCAATCCCAACTGCGAATCCGTCTGCTATGAACTCATACCCTGAATTTTTGACCAGATGCTTTATTTCGACGGATCGCTCGATGAGTATGCCTTCTCGTGGAGAAACAACCCGATATTCCTGCCAGGAATGGAGGAATGTTTCTCTGATCCGGCAAAGGGCTTGTCCTTCGTGCACGTCGTCTCCTACTTGCACATAGGGCAGATGGGGACCTTTGAGGGAAATTTCAGCGGGAGCCAGGAAGTAGGTTCCCCGATGACACGGCGAAGTGAGTACAAGGCGGGTAGAACCTTGGAGCCACGAGTTCGCCCGGATAGTTTGAAGAGGCATTTGAACCCTTTCTCAACACGTTCCTCAATTGGTATATCACGCTCCAAGTCTTATTCCAACACTGCTTTGATGCGTCGTATTCCCTGTGCTACAGCTTCTTCTTTTTGAATCTTAAATACTCCTGACCCCGCAAGTTCACCTGTATGCTCAACGTGAGGCCCGCCGCAAAATTCTATAGAAAAAGCACTCTCCAAAGGTCCAATTGAATACACAGAAACCCTGTCAGGATATTTAGCGCCGAATTCATGTTCCGCCCCAAGTTTCTCTGCTTCTTCTTTGGGCATTTCGTTTCTGACAACAAGAATATCTTCTTTAATTTTTTCATTAACAATGCGCTCTACCTCTTTTTTCTGCTCCTCAGTCATTTTGGCGTCATAGCTGAAGTCGATGCGCAGGCGCTCTTGTGTAATGTTACTGCCGCGCTGATGTACCCCTGGTCCTAAAACAGTTTGCAGAGCTTTCAGAAGTAAATGGTGAGCAGTGTGTAATCGGGTTGTTTTTTCTGACGTGTCTGCAAGGCCGCCTTTGAACTTCTGCTCACTGCCCGCACGAGAAAGGTTTTGGTGTTGTGTAAGCAACTCTTTAAACCCTTCTATATCTATCTGTTTGATTCCCTTTTCTCCGGCTTCTTCAATAATCAGCTCAAGCGGAAACCCGTACGTTGTAACAAGTTGAAAAGCATTTTGTGCGGAGAGATCGTTCTCGCCTATAAAGCGCTCCAATTCTTTCATCCCGCGTGCCAAAGTTTTGCGGAACTTTTCTTCCTCTGCCGCAATAGTCGATTCAATTTCAGTAATTTTTTCTGTGAGTTCCGGGTACTGTTCTTTATACATTTCGGCAACTGGTCGTACGATCTGAGAAAAACCCGAGGTTTCAATACCGAGCTTGTCGGCATACCGCACACTGCGGCGAATAAGACGACGTACGAAGTAGCCTTGATCGGTATTGCCAGGTTTGACACCATCTGCAATCAGAAATACGGCGGCCTTCATATGGTCGGCAATAATCCGGAAGCTGCGCAAATCATTCTCATAATTTTTCCCCGATGCGCTTTCAAGATAATCCAAAATGGGTCGGTGATTG